>JBMTVV010000345.1:0-2665 GCA_049451755.1 Bdellovibrionota bacterium | reverse complement strand
TGGATTGGTATTGCTTCTGGAACACCAGAACTGCTGCCGTTTTTACCAGTTGAGCTGAGTCAGGGTCACCGCCGAATATTTTCTCAGCCTCAAAGAGTATCTTGCCACTCTCAAATACTGAGAAGTTATGAGCGCGTGTTCTCAATATGCTATTTGCAACCCCTGCTTCATGAAGCAATTGAAAATGGGCAATTAAATGCTCAACAAATAACTCTGTCTTTTGTGAATTTCGTTGAAAAGCTCTCGCATCTAACTCGGCAAAACGAGCGCCAACAATACACATTCTCCCAGCGAACGTGAGAAATGAATCATACGCTTTCAGTGGGAGATCTAAGGCAGAAGGTGTGTATCGAGCTTTAATAAAGCCTAATACTTCATCTTGTAAAGCAGCAATTCTTTGGCTTGGCCTACCACGAGGCGTTGAAAATCGCGGCGTATCAAGTAAGGGATCTAGACACGTTTTAGAAAACTCCTGTGCTTCTTGTGTGCGGCGAAGAACGAGTTGGTTAAGACAGATAGCTATCTCTTCTCTTGTTTTACCGAGTGTCGGTGAATTCATAAACAGTACTCCAGTTCATCTCAGTAGCTTGCGCAGACAGGCTACCCGTTCCCTAGAACAATAGGATGCACATAAGATGCATCTTAAGCAAATTCACATAAGCGCTTACTATGGGGCATCATCCACGGATAGAAACAAACGAGTACACAGGTTGTCTCATAATACGGACAAGGGACTCTCAGCTGTGATTTGTAAACAACCAAATCCCTCTCACCCGAGGTGGGTGAGGGGAAAGAAGGAAAGGGACTACTCTTTACTTTTTTTGTAAATCTCTCTTGATACGACAGCGATCATAGCTCCAATCGTACTCACATATTCCTCTTGGGGCACCAGTTTAAGCACCTGATATGCTGCCGTTAGTCCGGCAAGTAGTCCTTCATTAAAGTCATCAGTTTCGATACCTCGAAACATTGGCTTGATCGTTTCTAACGTTAGATCGTGTAAGTGCTCGGTCTGGGATGCAAATTGCTCCCTTAATTCTTTTGGTATTCTTTCATCTAAATGCATACGGTAATCCTCAAAATTATGACCTACTCTTCATTATGATCGTACGGCCTCCGGGTCTATCGGCACCGCAAAACGCATCACTCCTACCAGGCACACGGAACATAAATATGCGTTCCTGGAAAAACTCTCTCCAACTCTCTTTTAAATGAAGGTAGCCCCTGCTCTGTAGCTGAGATTCCCGGCGAATACTTTCCAGATGAGCTACCGGCATCGATCCTCGCATAGTTTTCATCCATTCCTTTCTTGACTCTTTCCAGCCATTCCTGGGAGTTCCCACCTTCCTTAGCCATGAGCCGCTGCCCAAGCATGAGTATCGGTCCAGCATGAGTCATCGGGAAGGGGCTGCCTACTTCGGTAAGTAACTTTTCAATAGTTCTTGGATCCGCATCGAGGAGTACCACGTTCTCTCGAAAAGAAACCGCATCATCCTTGTGGCTATTACGCTCAGCATGTTCCTGAATCTCTTTACCGGTAAGCCGTAATTGAGAAGAAAATGTCAATTCATGATGAAGGGCAACTTTGTCGATTTGAATTGCCGTAAGTTCGAAAGATTCGGTAACCGACGGATCAAGTCCGATTTCCTCTAGCCCCTCGTGCAGAAGATGCACTTGCATTTCGGCGAGTATGTTCACACTGCTGTCAAGTGAGGCATCCACGAGGCCAGCAACGCTAGCGCCTGGAACATCACCATACACCCTATTGGCAGGACTTCTGTGCTGAATGATAAGCTTATCATCGGCAGTTACCAAGATGACGGCCGCGCCAAGAATTGCACCGAATTCTCTCAGACGTGGATTGGGGCTCTCACTGAATTGGCTATACGCGGGGTGAGGCACCAAACAATGCTCACCAGTAATTACACCGCCTCGCACTGAGATATTACGGAGACCGAGCTTTGCTAGGCCCCGCTCAACGAAAAATTGATGAATGACTTCAATATCATCTGTATCTGGCAATGGAGGCAGGTCTTTGCCTAATCGATGAACGAGAAACTCTCTTTCACCGCGTAAAGCCTTCAGATACTGAGCCGTTTCGGCAGGACCCATTGCTGCAGGTATGGCGGGATTGGTTCGGTCTGTCACAAAGGATCTTATGTCCCCGAGTTGATATATGTCTACAACGTCAGAACTGATAACGTTGCAACCTGTTGGGACTAGCGAACGTGGGGTCTCTAATTTTCGATCAAACATATTCAGCGCTAACCTCCATAAGGCGTTTCCGTAACTCTACGGTCATTAGTCATTATGGGAGATAGAGAGCAAAACGATGCATAATATGTGCATTTTTAGCGGGCTTCGTAGCTATCGATTCCTGCTTGAAGGAATGGCAGCACCGATAACGAGCAAGCACTGAGAACGCTTCTAAAGGGCGCAGCGAGTTATGATGCGTTTACCACATTGGTTCTATCTCATAGCTCTACGCTGAAGCATCGGCTTCATCAACTGGCCGATATCCTTCACGTTCTTAGAAACATCTGATTCCGAGGTGTCTATAATAGAGCCGCCGAGTTCTACAGTCCTATCACGAAGTTCTCTCGCCCAGTTACGCATGTCAGGTGTTAAAAGTTAGGGTTGTTACCGTGCCGCTTGAAGCCGTTTT
>JBMTVV010000344.1:0-2670 GCA_049451755.1 Bdellovibrionota bacterium | reverse complement strand
TTCTGAAGTTTGCTCTCTACGCATCATTCATACCTCTTCAGCTGTTCGTTCCAAAACTTCTGCCTTTCGAGCTCGAGTCTTTCCCTCTCAAGCCGTTCCTTATCTTCCTCTTGACGAGCGATCTGCTCCTCACGCTCCTCCCGATCTATATCAAACTGAGATTTAGCATCCTTAGAAAAGCAGCCGGGCAATGCAACAATGACCCCCACAACCAAAAAAACGGTCATTAGATGTGAAATACGACGGAAAAATGGTATCGGCACCCTCATGGCTCACCTCATGAAGCAAACGGTCGAAAAGTGAAACGCTATTTCTGAAGGTACAACACGAGGGAGAATTCCGAAATACTGTTTCTTCGCAGTTCGATAGAATAAAGTCCTTAGGTTTTGACCCGTAACTGCTCCTGAATGGTGATGATTACCAACAAGCCAGCACCAACTGAAATTGCGATATCCGCCACGTTGAAGGCCGGCCAGTGGTAAGTCCCAATATAGAAGTCCAGAAAGTCTACAACCTTTCCAAGTAACGCTCTATCAATACCATTACCAATCGCCCCACCGAGTATAAGTGACATACTCACTACCCCTATGCGCTGCTGATAGAATTCAAAGAGGAGAAAATACACGACAGCCACCATAGCTATACCGGAAACTCCCCAGAGCGTTAGCTGCCTTATACCATCAGGGAGATCGTGAAAAAGGCCAAACGCTGCCCCCTTGTTGTAATGGAGCGTAAGATTAAACAAGCCATCTATGATGGGCAGTAACTCAAGCGGCTGAAACCGTTGAACCACCAGATGTTTCGTATACTGATCACTCACGACCACGAATAGCACAACGGGAATCAGGATATGCGAGACTGCACGGAGGCGCTGTCCGATTGTTATACTCACCTGCTCTGTCCCACTTTCCATAACACTCCCTTCACTTTCCTGCGCTGTTCGAATCCCTCAACACCCTTTCTCTCAGAAGCCTAACGAGATGCTGCTCCGGATTCAATGGTCATACGCCGTAGTCCCTCCTTCGTACTGACCAACAGAGTATTCTCATCAAGGAGATCCATGGCGCTTACTGCAGCAATTTCCCACTCTGCCGTAACCTCGCTCCGGTAGGTCATAATCCCAAGAGCTTCATCAAACTCTGAAACGATATCATTCACCACGATCCTTCCATCTCTTCCATAGGTCACGACACGAGTCCCCGCCGGTGAAAGAGTCATCTCTCGAATCACTCCGCGATGAGGGGAGAATCCGGCGATCCTAGTAAGTCCTCTCAACTTCCACCCCACCACCGTTCCAGAATCAAATGCCGCAAAGAGAAAGTTTTTCTCTTTATCAATCAGAAGATGATCAACTCGAGATGCGTCTCCACCTTCAATTTTCTGCGATGGTGTTGCTTCAGTGAAAAAACCTGTGCCGAAAATATTTCTATCAAATCGCCCAGCATGTACATCCTGCTCATACCCAAGTGTCGCTAGAATATTCCCATTCCAATCTCCCGAGAAAAACACTCGGCCACTCGGATGAAAGCGAACCGCACTAACGATATTTGCATGAGAAAAGTACCTCTCAAGATCATAGCGGCCCGCAATGCGTGCAGAAGGGTGGACCACTACATCCCAAGACCACCGGTATATGCTGCCATCCCCAGCCCCTACAAGCACAATGGCATCATTCGGGCTCACATGCAGAGATTGGATATCAGAAGGAAGTCTTTCTAATCTCCTCTCTTCTTGAAGTGACGGAAGATCAACGAGTGATACTACATTCTGGAATCCTACCACGAGCTTCTTTGCATCCCGAGTAAGAGAAAAGTGAGTTCCTGGCGTGGGTAAAGACCCTATTTCTGTACACCCTCCGTCTCGCCCATCCATGAGGAATACCAACTGAGGCTCAACGGTCTCACTGCTCCGAGCACTAATACCAATGCGCAAGTCACAGACATCGCCGAACTCTCCTCTCGTCTCAACCGGTAACGCATCATCACAAATGCGCCCCAACCAGGTGAACGAGCGATTTAAACACCCAATCGTATGACCTTCCTCGGCGCGACCTAGACGAGAGGCCCTCATGAGAGCCCAATCTGGAGGCTGCATCGCTTGTGTGCGAAATGCGATATCTTTAGGGAGAGACTGGCTCGAGGCCGCATCACTCAACCTTCGATGTGCTTCTCCTCGTCCAGTGGCAGACTGTCCCCTGCCCCCCAGAAACTGTGAACATCCCACAAGAACAAGCAATCCACAGAACAAGAGGACTCCTCGAAAATGAATCAGAAAGGGAATATGGTGTGTTTGTAGCCTAAGCATTTGTTATCACTATATAATTCGAGGTCGAAGCCTGAAGATACTGACTCCATAGCCCAGAATTGGCGAATCCTCTCAATCCTATGCCATACATTTCATTTCAGCACCAATTAGGGTACAACTAATGGAGTACGTCTCGTGATCGCAACCGATTCCTCTTACTTAGAGACTCCATCAAACCGAGGATTCTCTCAAGGAAAAGAGGTTGTGTCTCGGTGAAGACTTCCTTTGAGGGATCAGACGAGTGCAGGATCAAGCTCTTATGAGCTCTTGCAGGATCAAGCTCTTGTGAGGTCTGACCTTCCCCTGAGAAAACGCTAGTCATCGGGGAACAGAAGAGGGCAGGAATACAGAACGATATCGAAGAGA
>JBMTVV010000343.1:0-2674 GCA_049451755.1 Bdellovibrionota bacterium | reverse complement strand
ATTACTGCCTCCGGCGGAAATCGGAGATACGAAAGATTGGTGACAGCAAGAGGGTGAAGCTCTGTATTCCGAAAAATAATCACTGGCACTTCTCGATACGTCTTTGTGTGATCGAGAACGCGGCCAGTGCCAATAAGAGCGGTACGTAATTCACGTTCAAATGTATCGAGATCGTTTTTCAGTAGAGATTGCCCGCGAGCGATCTGACTTTGAAGCTCTGGACGGAGGAGAGGCAGCGCCTCTGAAACATTAAGGAGTGAGAATTCGTCCCGTAGGCTCAGACGTTCACAACTATTGAAGAGATGAAAGACATCCTCAGTGAGCTGTTGTTGACGCTCCGCCAGAATACCGTTCGAAGCTTCTGTCTTTTCTTCCCGTGAGAGGCTTGGATGAGACCAGACCTGTGTTCTAAGCTGCTCTCGTGTCTCTTCATCATGAACTTTTTTTAGAGCAGAGAGTGTTCCGGCGAGGGTTTTTCCATACTCATCTGATGAAACTCGCAAAAGCCCAAAGTCTACCAGGTCGACGTGTTCTGCGAGTCGTTTTGCCATTTGAGGGAGAGAGCCGTGCTGCTTTATACTGGCGGCGAGAAAACACGCAGAGAGTGAATCAAGATCACTATCTTGATGGGCGGTAATTTCACGCACACCACGACTTTCAATCTGCTCTCGAATAAGCTCTGGAGCGAGGATAATCATCCCGGTAGAAGAGCGTCGCTGAATGCCGTCCGCTAGTGTGACCGTCGCATCAATCGCATGGTGATCAATAATTCCACGACGAATCGTGTCTCGATACAGCGCATCAAGGCTCTCTTGATCCTCGACAGCTCGCCTACTTTCATCAGGAGGAAGCGGGCACCCGGTATCGATGACAAGAATATCTTTTGGCAGATCTGCAGCAGAGGCTCCTTTTCGTAGGCGGGCGGTTATACCTTGGGCGCTAACGGTTTGACAGGTGATAGAGGGACCCTCTTCTGAGCGTGCGGCATGTAATTCCGACTCAAAGCCTGATTCAAAGTGTGTCATCTCCTCTCTCCCTGCTATGTGTTTTTAATCACTACCACCTTTTACCTCAGGATCGTGATATCGAATCATGAGCCGAGACGGCATATCGTACTCTGCACTCGCATGCAGCTGTATTGGTCGTAGCCTGTCTTGTAAGTACATTACCACTTCAACGAGAGAGTCTATGTTTGGTATATTGCTAATCTCGATAAACTCGTCCTCCTCAACGGTGACAAGCTCCATCTGATAGCCTCGATCTTTCAGCGGAGACTTGTTAAGCAGCTCCTGCACCTGAGAGAAGAGTTCTCGCACATGAGCAGAGGCCTCTACTACGACAGGCGGTCGCGGTGCAGCCATGGACTCAATGGTGTCAATGACCCAGTGCTTGGACTTCCTCTCTCGTTCAAGGGTGCAGAGTAATTCATAGACATCCCCATTTTTATCTTCATAGGGCAGCGCACCATAACAGGCCAGAACCCCTGTTTTCTGAAAAGGGTATATAAGCGCTTTTTGAAGATCATTAAAAAACTCCTGATCGAAATCAAATTTCCAGAAACTGCCTGAAGATGTTTTGATACCGACACTATGGACTCCGTGTAAGAGTTGAATAGAGGCAATATAGCCCTCTTGGAGTCCTGTAACGAGCGAGCTATAGGCACTTGCTACCGTCTCCCACCGTTTTGGGACGATCTCTTGATGAGCGTGCGATGGGAACTCGGTATTTGAGAGTGATCCGCTCTTTTCCGCGTTATCCCCTTCCCTTTCAGGATTATTGTTATTCTCTCCTCGAGCGTCTTCTTCTGGAGATGGTGCACCATCTAGCATGACTTCCCCCACGGATGAATCAATCAACTTTCAGCCCACATATACACTTCGAACACCTTCTTGCTGAAGAGTGAGTTCGAAGACTTCTTTGAGTTATGCATCTTTCGCAGTAAAAAGCCGCATAATAGGGCATGTGGTCCGTGAAATCTTCCTAGATTGCCTGCAATGTTGGTTGTTGAGGGAATCTATTCAGGACAGGTATTTACGCCAAGCGCTAGAGATATATGCCCGGTGAGCCGGGAGTGTCGGCGGCGGAATTTAGGCGGAAGGAGCCCGAGAAAGTAGTGCGATAGCAGTGCTTTAGTGTGGTTCTTAGAGATCGAGAGATCTCAGGAGTATCCTCTGATAGAGGGAGTCTTTCATAAGAAAAGACTGAAACAGTGCTAGGAGAACTGTTGGCAAGTAGTCGGCAGTAAGAAGCGCTGATTTCTGGGGATAGGTTATATGGTGCGGCATCAAGGAAGGATGCAAGCAGGGTCAGTCATCGTTGAGGCAGCTATTGTGTTGCCCATGATCCTTATTGTGCTTTTACTTCTCTTTGATTTTTCTTTAACGCTCTCCGATCGAATCACCTTAACCGAAGCGGCTCGTCACGGCGCTCGAGTCGGTAGTGGCCTCAGTTTAGGAAGTGGCAAGTGCTTAGATCAAATATCAGATACGGCTCTTGAAGCAGCAGGAACGTTTCTTGAAAACTCTGGTACCCTTAATGCAGAAGATGTTTTTCGTGGACGAAAGATAGCGACACTCACTCTCAATTCGAACTGCGACGCTAGCGAGGGACAGACTATTTCATATATCGAAGTCGCAACTGAAAAAGTAGGCGGAAGGCCAAGTGTGTTTAAGAG
>JBMTVV010000342.1:0-2636 GCA_049451755.1 Bdellovibrionota bacterium | reverse complement strand
GATGCCCTGCTCTCCCATGAGGTGTCGGGTGGCTCGTGTCAGTGCACTCAGAGAGAGTAAGAGGGTATCGAAGCCGTATACCATCGGCCGCTATCCGCTGCTGTTGCCATGAGCGAGCTGTTATCGAATCAACTGTCCCCCAGCTTTTTACAGTCGGATAGGTTTTTGTTGTCTGGCTAGGTAGACAACTGCACTCCTTGCATACGGGACTCCCTCGGGACTGAGGGCAGTTCTCTTTAATGAGCGAGGCTACAGATTATTTTTTCTCGCTCGAAGAATTCTTTCTGTAGTGCTTTAAATTTCTCCTCGGTTGCTTCATTAGAGAGGACGCCATGCTCTGTGATTAATCCTGTGACGAGGGAGAGGGGGAGCACATCATGGGAGTATGTTTCGTGGAGATACGATATGCCGTCAGACTCCTTGGGACGATCCTCCCGAAAAGCGAGCTCATAGGGCTCATTCCAGAGGCTAAATTTATTGGTGGTAAGCAGCACATATGTCTGAATGCCTTGAGCATGAAGCTGAGAGAGTAAGCTGGCAGAACCTGGCCCCATTACGATATCCATCGAGTTCGTTAACGAGAGCCCTCCAAAGATGGCACAGTCGATCTCTCTGATTACATGAGCAATAGAGTATTCTGAGATAACCCGATGTGAGTATCCATGTTCTTGCAGTAGCCGAATCATTCGCTCGGTTTTGTTTTTTTCCTGTGCTGCGAGGAAGACCTCTGGTTTATGGGGCTCCTTGCTGAGGGTTTTTAGCAGCGTGTTAATCGTACTGCTGTAGGAATGAAGAAGTATATTCTTCGAATCGGCGATAACCTTCATTGTATGTTGTACAGATTCTTCGCGGCGCGCTCGTTTCATCGCTAGTAATTCCAGAAGGCGATGGCGCAGATCGTGTTGGGAAAACTCTTGATTCTTGATTGTGTCGGCAAGGAGTATCTGAAGGTCAAGAATGATATTTGCCATCCGCGGTTTACAGGCGAGAACTGTCTCATAAATTTCATAGAGTCCTCGCTGAAGATTTTCAGAAGAAGCGTCCCCAGTATACTCATCGAGGGTCTCAATGAGTGCGATAGCGAAATCAGCGCCGAGCGCATCCGCCCCATACTGCTTATCCAGAGAAATGAGCAGGTGATTTATGGTATTGAGAAAAGCTGTTTCCATGGTGATATCCTTTTGCGCAAGCTCAGTTTCAGATTGAGTACAGCATCGCTAAGTAGATGGTGGAAATAATAATGGTGATGAGTGTTACAGGGAGTGCTTCCTTCGCAAATTCAATAAAATTAATATCAATACCCCGTGAGCGCGCAATCCCAACCGTCACGACATTTGCTGAAGCTCCAATCATACTTCCGTTCCCTCCAAGGCATGCACCGAGTGCGAGTGCCCACCACAGGAGGTGGCTCTTTGGATCTGAACGAAATGGTTCTTGTGCGAGGAGGTCTTTTAGGATCGGAATCATAACGGCAACGAAGGGAATATTATCGACAATGGCGCTCAAAATTGCTGATGCCCAGAGAACGAGGAGAATAAGTGCTAGGGTATCTGTCGTGAGTGATATCAAAAGGTGTGATAAGAGCTCAAGCACCCCGACTTCCTCCAGTGCTCCGACAACGATAAAAAGCCCAGCAAAGAAAAGAAGGGTATGCCACTCGACACGACCGAATAGATGGTGAAGGTCAATCTCTTTATGAAATGAGAGGAGTAAGAGAACTGCACCCGTAATCGCTATGATGGGAGCTTCGACATGAATGACGGGATGAAGAAGAAATCCAAGTATTACAAATGCAAAGACAAGGAAGGCTTTTACCTTTATTTTTTGCGGAAGATGAAAGGTCCTCGCCTGATGCCGAATATCTGAGAGCATGAGGCTACTCGTAAAGAGCCAGCCAAAGTGACTATTTCGTGACTGAATGAGATCCCGCTTGGCAATTTTGAGATAGAGAATGACGAGTACCATTGAGACGAGCACCGGAGCAGTCATGTATTGAAGGAAATCAACAAATCCTAGTGTCTCTACCTGTGATCCGATAAGTATATTTGGCGGATCTCCAATCATAGTAGCGGCTCCTCCGATATTCGACATAAAGATTACTGAGAGGAGAAATATTTTCGGCGGCAGTCCTATTCCCTGAGTGAGGGTGATCATGAGTGGGGCAAGAATGAGAACTGTTGTGACGTTATCGAGAAAGGCTGAGAGAAAAGCTGTCGCGATGCCAAGGAGGAGGAAGATAGCGAGTGGATTGCCCTTCGTTATGAGTCCGAGTTGCAAAGAGATCCAGTGAAAAACCCCGACCTCTGTGAGCCCTTCGACAAACACCATCATGCCGAGCAGGAGCCCAATAGTATCAAAGTCTATCGCATGGACAGCCCCTTCGAAGTCAAGAACACCACCAAGCATGAGGAGAACAGCGCCTGCCACTGCTAGAAGGGTCTTATCCACCTTATCAAGGATAATTCCGATAAAAATACTGATAAAAACCGTGATTACAAATATTTGAGTCCACATGGGTTGGATTGTTCCTTTCTGCGTCGTGGTAAGTGGGGGGCAAGGGTACCTGAAACGACCCTCAATGAGAATGCTATCAGTAGTAAAATTTCTTAAGCCGGAAGCACGAAGAATGCGAAAAT
>JBMTVV010000341.1:0-2683 GCA_049451755.1 Bdellovibrionota bacterium | reverse complement strand
CATAATTCAGGGACTCCGTGGTAGAACGGTGGGAGCATGACACACAAAACACACAAGCAGCTCTGGCTCTACGGCGTTCCATCTCATATCGGAACGGATCCTGCGACCAGCCAATCAGCGGACTCACACCTTGCACCAGAGGCCATTCGAAGCGCTTACGAGAGCCTCTTTCAGGGGTACAATATTCCGTGTGCCTTCGAAGATCATGGTGATGTGGAAACGAGTGCAGACCAATCAGTTGATGAGCTCCTTACAAAGGTGGAAGAGAAAACTTCAGAGGCTATACAGAGCGGAAAGCAGGTCATTTTCCTGGGGGGCTCACATACCTTCACGCTCGGCTCGTTACGAGCGATAAAGGCACATCGGGGCGACTTCTCTCTCCTCTACTTCGATGCGCATCCCGACCTCATGCCAGAAGAGCGAATCTACTACGGCTCGACACTCTATCACGCTTCCAAAGAGGGAGTACTTGATCCGAAGAGAATCGGGTTTGTTGGGATTCGGCAAATTGAAGAAGAGGAATCTGACTTTATTGAAAAGAACGGGTCTCTTGTCATCTCGCCGCTAGAGCTGACTCGGATAGGACTCACAGCAGCAATTGAGAAACTAAAACAGACTCTCCCGCCGCCCTACTACATGAGTATTGACCTTGATGGCATCGATCCTTCAGCGGCTCCGGGAGTAACCACACCGTTTCCCCTTGGGCTCTACCCACGAGAACTCCTTGCTATGGCACTTGCTTTCTGCGGCAAAGACCTCATTGGATTTGAGATTGTTGAGCATTCTCCGAAACGAGATGTCCAGAATTGCACCGTCTTTCTCGCTGCTACCCTCTTGCAAGAGCTCTCGAGTGCCTGCCTGAGTACCTAACGAACTATAATTCGTTAATAAAGAATATGGAGACGACCCCTATGAGAGATTTAGGGACCGCAGCAGGACTAGCAATACACTGCCCCTACCATCGCAAAAGCCCCTACCATCGCAAAAGAAGGGAGCCATAGGACATCCCACTTCCCACTGCAGTGAGTAATAACCGGTCGTTCTGAGCGATGTGTCCACTACGGCTATAGTGATCAAGGGTCATCGGAATTGAAGCAGCTGAGGTATTCCCTACTGTGTGAATCGTCGTTGCGATTCTCGACTCATCCGTAATCCCTACGTTTTGAGCTACGTTCTGCATCATACGAATATTCGACTGATGAGGGATAAAAAGTGCGACATCATCAATCCCAAGCTTTGCTTGCTCAAGCACTTTTTCGACTGAAGTTGTCATCAACTGCACTCCCGACTTAAAGACAGAGCGACCTTTCATGTGAATAAAGTTGTTTTCCTTAGACGACTCTTCCTCAGGCACCATAGCTGCCGAGCTAAACGGATTAGACTCTTGTACTCGTCGAGGCTCAGAACAGGTAATGAAATTCGCCCCATCACCTGCCGTTCGCAGATAACTCGTCTCAATGAGTGGCAGCGAGGATGCATTGTCTCTTTGTAAGATACACACACCAGCCCCATCACCAAAAAGAACGGCGGTATCTCTATCGGACCAATTAACGACTGTTGAGAGCGTATCAGCACCGACAACAAGAGCAGTGCGACAGTTAAGCGAAGTCATGAGGGCTTCTGCTGTTACGAGCCCAAACAGAAAACCAGAGCATGCAGCCTGAAGATCAAATGCTACGACCTCTGAAACTCCAAGCTCCGAGGCAAGCATTGCAGCGGCGGACGGAAGGGTCTGACCGGGAGTGAAGGTCCCAAATACGATGAGGTCAATGTCAGATGGTGCTATCTGAGCCATCTCAAGAGCGCGACGCGTCGCCTCGGCTGCCAAAGAAACGGTAGACTCGCCCTCCCCACAAATGTACCGAGCTTGAATACCAACTCGCTCCCGAATCCACTCATCACTCGTATCAAGATGTTCAGCGAGGTCAAAGTTTGTTACGCATCGAGAGGGAAGAGCTGAGCCAGTTCCGATAATGCGTGTTCTTAGATTTACCAAGGGAGACTCTACATCCGCTTCCCTTCTCGCTGGCTGACCGTATGACATCGACGACTCTCTCCACACAGAACGATGGCATGCCCCTAAGTGAGAGACATGAGCAACTGAGAGCGTCGTAAAAAACTTTTTACAGAAAATTAAGCAGCCACCAGAATAACTGTGTCTATTGTGTACTGCTTGCCCGCCATAAGAAAGGGGAGATCCACAATTCAGTGCTTTTTCACCTCGCTCAAGTCGATAATCTCATAACCTTGAGCGTAATAAACAATCACGAGGCTCCCTCAGCTTTGAGCTGAGGGAGTATGAAAGCATATTTTTCCGAATTTCTTGAACTATATCCCGCCACTACATGAGTTTGAAAACTCTTGTTGTGCCGTGCTAATTGCTGAATTCCCAAAGCAGAAATCAAGGTTCCGAAAGGTCTGCGGCTGACAATCTGCGACTGAGGCCAAAAGCGTTTGATTACTGAAATCAAGCGATACATGAATGTCGGGGGTTACTCCACATGAATACGAGGAGAAGTAAAAATTCGTCTCCGGCCCCGACTGAAAGAATGTGTCAGCACTCATTTCCTGCTGGGATTGAACCTTACTCACGAGAGGACTCTCTGGTGCGGCCGCATAATATGTGTCACGCCACTCTGCCGTACCGGATAGTCCATCATCACCGTTAAAAATTGAATTGAAT
>JBMTVV010000340.1:0-2691 GCA_049451755.1 Bdellovibrionota bacterium | reverse complement strand
TCACCGCTCGGATTCTTTCGTCCGTAAATCTTTTCTTCGGCAATTCCCTTTTCGATCCACCTCGCTACTAATTGGAAACTGGCACCGAGACTACCCGGCTGAGTAGTACAGTGGTTCGCAATCTCTGGATATCCGAGATGAACAGCATATACGAAGGGATTGCTATCGAACCCAGAAGTATCTTCAATAAGAAGTTTTACCTGTGATGGTAATAACTTTCGGTCCTCGATTGCATGGTAAAGGTCGTACAGTGTATTGCAGCCATAACGTTCTCTCGCGTATGCAAGAATTTCACTTTGCGTCTGCTTCGGCTCCAGATCATGTTCGGGAAATACTGATAACGGCTTCGCTATTTCGGCCCCAGACAATTTCCGTATGGCACCAGAGGTAACACAATTTGCAAGTAAGTTATTTATGCTGATGCTTTCATTAGGCCCTTCGGCGCGACTTTTACAGAGCTCCCGCAACTGCCGCGCCTTACGCGTATCTCCGAAATCCTCAAATTGCATACCCGTCTCTCTAATCCATCTCTCTCTGGAGTTCGCGACGAGATATTTCGTGATATCATCGTTATGCACTTTGTGATCGAAAGGCATCATTCTAATAGGTCTTATTTTCACTACTGAGAGTATTTAACTCGTAATTCCAGTCCCGTGTGGCGATAGAGAAACTGACCGAGAAGCCACGTCCCTATACAGGCAATTTCCGACAGGGGCATTACGGCAATGAATCTAAGAAGTTAAGAGGCAATAGGGCTATGCGGGAAGCATAGATTCGAGCTCACAGAGCGGGAGAACCTGACCTAAGGGGACCATTTTTATCGATGTTATTGTTTATCGTTGGAATGGTATGAGTGGCGCTTAGTTACGAGGTTAGTTAGCTGCCAGAGAGAATTGCCAGAGAGAATTGCCAGAGAGAATTGCCAGAGAGAATTGCCAGAGAGAATTGGAAAATTGGAAAATTGGTTGCGGGGACAGGATTTGAACCTGCGACCTTCGGGTTATGAGCCCGACGAGCTACCGGGCTGCTCCACCCCGCGCCAAATTGCTAACTGTCGAGACTGTACATGGTTCATAGAATGGAGTCAAGGAGAGGGGTATTACACTGAGTTTACAGCCTATTGAGACTTTACAGCCTATTCATACAGGGACCCATTCAGATCACTGCATCGAGCCCATACATATTACACCGTACGATATATCGAAAACACTACTTACTGAACACGATGGCACGCAGTGCTTGATACTTCTCTTCAGGAAGAGCCATCATCTCTCCCCTCCGTAATTTCCCGAGATGAAATGGACCGTGCGAGACCCGATGCAGCTTCAAAACAGGATGGTGTACATGCTCCATCAGACGTCGGATCACTCGTTTTTTTCCAGAGCGAATGACAACTTTTAACCACGTTGCATCTGCCTGAGTCTGTTTAACTGTCACCTCTACTTGCACCACTCCGTCTTCAAGGTGAACACCACGCTGAAGTCGACGGAGTGTTTTCTCACTTACGACTCCGGCAACACGTACTTCATATACCCTATCCAACTCATACCTGGGATGCAGCAGTCGGTCTGCGAGATCCCCATCGTTGGTGAGGATGACTAAGCCAGTTGATTCGAAATCTAATCTTCCTACCGGAACAAACCCTTCACGGTTTTTCCCGAGGTAGTCCCCAATACATGGCCGCTTCTCAGGATCACTGAGGGTTGAAACGAGATTCTTCGGCTTATGAAAGAGAATCACCCCAGGTTTCGCTGAGCGAATAACCCGATTCCCGACTTTCACCACATCAGAATTTGGATCGACTTTCGTTCCCAAGGAAGAAACAACGGTTCCGTTCACGCGGACACGCCCTTCTTCAATGAGCTCATCAGCCGCCCTTCGTGAACAGACACCGCACTGAGCGAGGTATCGATTGAGTCGGATTGTCATGGTACTACTCTTACATTCCTACAGCTGAGCACTAGTGGCGAGTGACTCTTCTTCATTTTCAGGCAGTGATGCAGGCATCACATTATCTTCTCCAGACGCATTGTCATCTGCACCTTCCAGCTCCTCGTCCGGATCTGCATGCACTTCCAATTGTTGTAGGTCTCGAAGGGTTGGAAGCTCAGCCAGCGATGAAAGTCCAAATACTTCTAAAAACTGCTGTGTCGTTCCATACAACGCAGGCTGACCTATTGTCTCTTGGTGCCCGACAATCTTTATGAAACCACGGTCAATAAGAGTTTTGAGTGTCGGGGTTGCATCTACTCCTCGAATCTTCTCAACATCAGAGCGCACAATTGGCTGCCGATAGGCAACAATCGCGAGTGTTTCCATCGCTTGCTGACTCAACTTTTTTGGGCGAGTCGCTCGCAACTGTTTTACAAACAGGCCAAATTGAGGCTTCGTTCGCAGCTGAAGTTTGCCACCCACTTCAAAAAGCTCTACTCCACTTTCATCGAGCGACAACTTCATTTTTACTGACTCAATAAGGTCATCAACTTCAGGACGAGACAGTCCTATGACCTCCGCTATTTTCCCCTTAGAGAGAGGTTCCCCACTTACGAACAGGAGCGCCTCGACCAACGCCTGGCGCTCTGCCTCATCAAATTGCTCCAGTAATTCCTTTCGCCGCACTGATTCAAGCTCAGCATCTTCTGAGGTGGAGTCGTCTTCTACGCCCTCTTCCCCCGCACCGAGCTCTTCGGC
>JBMTVV010000339.1:0-2719 GCA_049451755.1 Bdellovibrionota bacterium | reverse complement strand
TCTTGGTTTTTTTGAAGCAACAAAAGTAAAAGTGGGGGACTTAGAGCCGGGAGTTCCAGAACTTCGACAAACAGAACGATATAATGTGGATTCTCGTTATATCACCGAGCATTACTCTATCGGTGTCGAGCTCATTAGCGTTATCGTGGAGGCTACGGCTGATGCGTGTACCAATCCAGATGTTCTCAGGCAAATTGATCACTTTGCGTGGCAAGTGCAGAATGTTGAAGGTGTTCAATCAACCATATCTCTTCCTCAGATTATAAAAATTCTGAATGCGAGCTGGAATGAGGGACATCCTGCATGGAGAATCATCCCGAGGAATCCTCAGACCATTGTACAATCTCTGTTCCTCATACAAACAGACACGGGACTTCTGAATGCTGACTGTAGTGTAATGCCGGTGCTTATCTTTTTGAAGGATCGACGTTCCGAGACAATCAAGCGAGTGGTGCAGGTGGTCAAGGAGTATGCTGCTAAGCATAATACAGAGGAACTGAAGTTCCAGCTTGCCTCTGGGAATGTTGGAATTGCCGCAGCTCGCAACGAGGTAGTCTCCGCCGCTCAGACGCAGATGCTTCTACTCGTGTACGCAGCAGTGAGTCTTTTAGTGCTCCTCGCTTTTCGCTCATTTCGAGCGGTGCTTTGCGTTATTTTTCCACTGAGTCTTGTATCCATCCTCTGTTATGCATTGATGTCGTGGCTTGAGATAGGGCTTACACTATCAACGCTTCCAGTTGCCGCTCTTGGAGTGGGCGTTGGAGTTGATTATGGAATCTATATTTTAAATGGGCTGCGAATTGCTGCTCATAAGCATATGAGCTTTGAAGCACGCTACGAAAGTGCGTTGGCGAGAAGTGGTGCAGCTGTCCTCCTCACAGGTCTTACTCTGGCAGTAGGGGTGAGTACTTGGTATTTCTCAACGCTTCAGTTTCAAGCCGATATGGGGATCCTATTAGCGTTCATGTTTGTTGCAAATATGATTGCAGCGCTCGTTCTCATCCCAATACTTGCTCGGCTCACCGGGCTCTATGGGCCAGAAGAAAATAGGCCAGGGAAAAACTCTTAGACGGTTGCCATAGAATAAGGCTCATATCTGCCGTGGTAAGTTGCTGTTGCCCTCACGTTTCATTATTTTCTTTGGCCACTCACGGGTGAACTGGTTCCTCCTGCCTTTCTCGCACGCAGTACAGTCCGACAGATTCGACTTTTCCCCTTAAATCAGTGGTTCCGATAGGATCGATGGCTAAATGGTTTGGTAGTGCGAGCAATCGAGCGCGCAGTGGTTCGGAAATAAGCAACTCTTCTTGGTAAACTTTGCACTCACCTTGAATGCGTGCCGCTGTATTCAGGACATCTCCAAGATACGCAATTTCTCGCTTGATCTCTCCCACTTCAAGAACAGTTGCGAGCCCAATGTTGACCCCTGCCTTGAATTCAGGCATGAAGCCGTAGTGGGCTAGGTAGTAGTCTCTTCTGCGCTCAAGACGTTGCTTGAAAGCAAAATAGGCTTGTAAGCAGTTTGCATCAGAGAGGCCATCTTCTACATCCCAGAAGAGGATCGATTCGTCCCCGACATACTGGTAAAACTCAGCCTTAAAGTCAGAGACGACAGACATATCAATGAAACAGTCTTGTATAAGGCTGCCAAAGGTTTGGTGCCCCAGACGCTCGGCATGTGTTGTAGAATCCTTTAGGTCCAGAAACATGAAGATAAGCTCGACCTCACGGGGATGATAATATGTTCCAGTTATGAGCTTACGAAGATTTCCGGGTCCGAATTTCCGATTTATTTGCTCTATCATTACAAAGATAAAGCTGACGATTCCAGAATAGGTTAGCAGTACTATAAAATTGACACTCATGATCCGTGGCTTGATAACAGCGAAGCTAAGCACCTTATGCTGAGCGATAGCATCAGTAATACTCACTACAGAGAGTAGGAGTGTCACACTGAGAAGTGCCATGAGAGAGTGGAGCAATATGAGAATGCCATACGGGCGTCGGCGCATAACTGGGGTATCAAGTACCCGACTAACGCCATAGAAGATATTCCCGACGATGAATCCGTGAGCTGTAGCTTTAGCAAATAAGAGGCCGTGGTTGAGCGATGTGTAATCGAACGTAGCAAAAGAAGGTACCGACGATAGTCCAACGAATCGTATAAGGATAAACAGACTAGCTGCCGCGATCCATCCTAAGACACAGACAAGGTATCCGAATAAAGAAAATCTCATGCCCGGTATGGTAGCTGACAAGAAATAGATGGAGCAATGAGCTACTGAAATCTCTTTGGGGAGGGGCTGTGTTGACCAGGGAAAGAAGGGACTGAACCCCTGTCGGACTGCATGACTAACGCCGCTTGTGATGCTCACTTTTCCGGTTTAGGTCCCATAATACTTAGGTAGAACGCTGTAAAAAGTGTGCACCTTGGGGCATAAGAAACAGTTCAATGGCTGAGTTTGAGGATAAAAGCAGAGTAAGGTCGCGGCATCACTAGCTTTAGCTGGTGCGATGTTCGGTGGCGAGCTGCGGGGTGCTGAAGAATCAGTACAGCCAACTCCCATAACGGCCGCTCATGTTCCAGAGCTGAGCCATGCGGGGCTTCCACGGTACTCCCTATCAGAAAATCTCTTAGATATGAATGTGGAGCCAGAACGGTACACCATCCGTGCTGGAGATAGCCTTTCAAAAATTGCAAAGAGAGTACTCCAAAACG
>JBMTVV010000338.1:0-2723 GCA_049451755.1 Bdellovibrionota bacterium | reverse complement strand
AATCTGTGACGTGCCTAATCGTTCTTATATCCTCATTCACGCTGGCAATTATCCGAGGAATACGCAGGGTTGTGTGTTAGTCGGACTTACGCAGGGGGATAATATGGTAGGACAGAGCAGAAAGGCTCTTGAGTTATTGAGAAAAGTCCTTGGTAAGTGTAACTTTACTATAGAGATAAAAGATGAGGATCCGCCAGAAGATTCAGATAGTAGTCCGAATGTAGAGGACCTCTAAAGCAAGAGGAACTACGAGAGACTCTCATATTCAGGTGAAACGGACTTCTTTATGTAAATGCTGATGTCCAGCAAACACGAAGCGTGAGTAGCGCCCACATACATAACACATGCATGTGAGCGCTTTCGTAGCTTCTTCTTCCTATCGCAGGTCGAAGCGGTCAAGCCGCATTACTTTCGTCCACGCCTGCACGAAGTCTTTTACGAAACGCTCTTGAGCGTCATCGTATGAGTACACCTCAGCAATCGCTCGAAGCTCAGAGTTTGAACCGAAGACAAGATCAACAGCAGTCGCTGTATATTTCTTCTCGCCACTCGTTCGGGAAAAGGCCTCATAGATTCCATCCGCAGAGGATTTCTTCCACTCAAGATTCATCCCGAGCAAATTCACGAAAAAGTCATTCGTGAGTTTCCCAGGTGTCTCAGTGAGTATCCCGTGTGAAACATTCCCGGCATTCGCTCCTAAAGCGCGCATCCCACCGATGAGCACCGTCATTTCTGGTACTGTGAGTCTGAGCTGATCCGCTTTATCAACAAGCATCTCCGTTGGAGAACGGTAGCTCTTGTCTGGATTGTAGTAGTTCCGGAATGCATCGGCTGTCGGCTCTAAGAGTGCAAATGAAGCAACATCAGTTTGCTCTTGGAGTGCATCACCCCGTCCGAGAGCGACTGGTACTTCAATCTCAACCCCAGCTTCTCGGGCCGCCTGTTCAATTCCTGCTGCACCTCCGAGAACAATGAGATCAGCGAGTGATATCTGCGCCTTTCTGAGGAATGATCCACTGAACTCTCGTTGAATCTCTTGTAGCTTCGCAAGAACCTTCTCAAGCTCACTCGGATTGTTGACCTCCCATTCCCGTTGGGGAAGGAGGGCAATACGTGCACCGTTTGCGCCACCACGCATGTCAGACGCTCTGAAGGACGCGGCTGATGCCCACGCTGTTCGTACGAGTTCTCCTGTCGTGAGACCAGAGGCAAGGATCTGCTTCTTGAGCTTTTTGACGTCTTTTCCACTTGCGAGTGGATACTCAACCGCAGGGATCGGATCTTGCCAGATAAGGGCTTCACGCGGAACTTCACTCCCAAGGTACCGTGCCCGTGGCCCCATATCGCGATGCGTAAGCTTGTACCAGGCCTTTGCAAAGGCAAGCCGAAACTCTTCAGGATTCGCGAGGAATCGCTCAGCGATCTTTCGGTACTCAGGATCGTACTTGAGTGCAAGGTCAGCTGTCGTCATCACAGGAGGGTTAAACTTTCCCTTCACGTGTGCATCAGGCACTGCTTTGTGGAGTGATTCATCCGTTGGAACCCAGATAATGGCACCTGCAGGGCTCCGTGTTTGTTTCCACTCAAAGGTGAGGAGGTTCTGTAGGTAGAGACTCGTCCACTTTGTTGGAGCTTGTGTCCAAGCACCCTCAAGGCCACTCGTTGTTGTATCTTCTGAGTGACCCTTACCACACGAGTTCTTCCACCCGAGTCCTTGCTCTTCAAGTGGGGCAGCACCTGGCTCGGGACCAACACACTTCTTTGGATTGCGGGCACCGTGCATCTTTCCGAACGTGTGTCCACCAGCAGTGAGTGCCACCGTCTCTTCATCGTTCATCGCCATACGGCCAAAAGAGAGGCGGATATTCTTTGCTGATGCGAGTGGATCCGGCTTGCCTTTCGGCCCTTCTGGATTCACATAAATGAGTCCCATGTGTGTTGCTCCGAGTGGGCGTTGTAGTTCGCCGTCTTTCTCTTCGCGGTCACTGGCGAGCATCTCAACTTCTGGGCCCCAGTACACGAGATCTGGCTCCCAATCATCGCTCCGTCCTCCTGCAAATCCGTACGTTTCAAATCCCATATTTTCGAGGGCAACGTTCCCAGCGAGGATCATAAGGTCACCCCATGAGAGGCTTGCTCCGTACTTCTTCTTCACGGGCCAGAGGAGCCGGCGCGCTTTATCGAGGTTTCCGTTATCGGGCCAACTGTTCAGTGGGTCGAACCGTTGTTGTCCTCCGTCACCACCTCCGCGACCATCGAGGGTTCGGTATGTTCCGGCGCTGTGCCACGTCATGCGGATGAAGAGCGGACCGTAGTTCCCCCAATCGGCTGGCCACCAATCTTGTGAAGTTGTGAGGAGCTCATTGATTTCTGCTTTTACTTCTTCGAGATTGAGACTTTGAAATGCCTCTGCATAGTTGAAGTCGCTTCCGAGTGGATTTGACCGCGGGTCATGGTCTCGTAGTGGCGCCAGGTCGAGTTGATTAGGCCACCAAAACTGGTTTGACCGCACCTGTCCGGCGTGTGATGTACCTGCTCCGGGCATACGAATGGGGGTAGCTGATGCTTCGTGGTGTGCAACGAAAGCGACAAGTCCGCAGAGAGATACGACTCCAAATATCTGTTTGACTATTTGCATGTGGTCTCCTCAATAAATGTTGGCAGGTCGGTATCTTAGCGTCTCTACCGAGTGGGTAAAGGGTGTGGAGAATGGTTTTTGTGAA
>JBMTVV010000337.1:0-2729 GCA_049451755.1 Bdellovibrionota bacterium | reverse complement strand
CGTGCAGCGCTCTTTGAAGAGCACGGGACAACGTTGCTCACGACTGCCATTGAGCGAGCGCTTGCGGATAGTAGATACGATCCAGCTGAGATTGATAGTATTGTCTTTACGTCGTGTAGTGTCCCGATGATTCCCTCTATTGATGCGAAGGCGATTTTTCAGACATCCCTCCGACGAGATATCTCTCGAGTTCCCATGTACCAACAGGGATGCGCTGGAGGAGTCGTTGCGCTTTAACTCGGATCAAAGCTCGCACGACAGGGGAAACCTGTCTTGGTAGCGTCAACAGAGCTCTGCTCTCTCGTTTTTCAACCTGAGAATCAATCTGGATCTCATCTCGTTGGAGCTGCTATCTTCGCTGATGGTGCTGCGGCGACGGTCATTTCGCCAGACCGCGGTGGCATGGACCATAGTGGAGTGAACGTCATCGGTACGCAATCAGTCCTTCTTCCTGAGAGTCGCCACCTGATGGGGTATGATATCTTCGACGATGGCTTTCATCTCCGACTAGACCGTGGATTGCCGAATGCGCTTGTTCGGGCAGTCCCAGAGCTCGTCACTAGTTTCCTCTCATCTCATGGAAGATATCGAGAAGAGATAGGTGCATGGCTCTTTCATCCCGGTGGCATTAAGATTCTTGACTTCCTTGGCGAGACATTTTCGTTAGAAAAGCAACAATGCCACTGGTCGTATGATGTTCTCAGAGAGCACGGGAATATGTCTTCGGCAACCATTCTCTTCGTGCTACAAAGATTTTTGAGTGAGAGGAGGCTTGAGGAGGGCGAGTTGGCCTTGGTGCTTGGGATTGGGCCAGGGTTGACCGTTGAGATGATTCTCTTAGAAGGGTGAGTGGCAGGCGCTTAAGTGGCTGTAATCAATGCTTCTTACGGGCAATGGTTAGAAAGAGGAATTTTTGAGTAGAAGGCTAAAACTCGCTAACCTATGGGACCTAACGGTATATAATTTGGTTGGTCGATGTCGTCTTTTTCCTCACCGAATTCACACCCTAATCAGACGGAACCTTTCCCACTCGCTGCACTCTCAGAGCTGAGTCCGGTAAAGCAACCGCTCTTCTCTCACATAACGCGTGCTCACTCCGTAGTGGAGACTCTTCAGCAGTTACAAAATATAAATGTAAACTGTGTTGAGCGTCCTTTTCAAAAATCAGAACTCCTCGACTCCGCGCTCAGCAAACTAGAGGCTCCGCTGCGTGCTCAGGTACGCCAGAGAAATTGGGGCTTAGAACACGGTGAGCCCCGTGGATTTTTCTCGTGCACTTTCCATCGTCCTGACTCTGAACCTGTCCTTCACGGTTCTTTTATGCGAGAGGTGTCGCTTAGCAGAGCAGAAGAGTCCGAGCTCAAGAAAGCTCTTACAGAACTTGTAGGGCCTTTGAGGGAGCGGTACCCACATCAGTCACACCAAGTCTACCTAGGGCTTCTCATGAGCATTAAGGAGAGTTCTCAGACGGGGAATCCAGCGCATACCGACTACGATTCGGTCGAGAGAGCAATGTGGTATCCGAATACTAATGATCAAGCACTTCACATCCCAGATCATTATCACCCTGTATTCGATAGGTCCGCGCTTTTTCAATCAAAGGCCCCTGAGGCGGATTTTCCAGAACTGCCGGTATATCGAGGTCAGGGAGGAAACTTCTTCTACCTAAAATGCGAGCATACTGAAGCGAGTCAGCCGCTGGTTCATTGGAGCCCCCCGGGGAGAGAGCGAGGCGCTTTGTATTTTCGATCACGGGTGCTCTCTGAAAAGTTCCAAAAAGTACTTCATAGTGGCAATTTGATCGCCGATTACCCGGAAAGTGCCGCTAAGAAGGGGTAAAGCGCTAGTAGGGATGAAGAAGGGATAGAGGCCTTATTAGTGTTCCCGCGTTCTTTCAACGTGTGCAATAAGAGATGGTGGAAAATGGCACTGGAGTTTTAAGAGTTGCGGGTGGAGATATACAGAGAACTCCGGGATGTGCTTCTTATCAAAGTGCATCTCAAGGTTTCCGTTAGAGAGTTTTGTCACCTGGCATCGTTCATCGATTCGAGAATCTGAAGGATCATCATATTCAAGCAGATCGCAAAGTGCGTTACGTAAGAAATCACCAAGGAAAGTAGTAATAGCTGAGCTCTGTAGGTCTTCGAATTCAGCCACTGTCTCTATGAGTGCTGCGGGAGAGAGCGCAGCTTGGAGTGACCAGTTCATTTTTGGTGGCTCGCCTGTTCTCACCCTTGATTCGCGATCGAGAAAATGCATGAAGTGAGCCACCGGTGCGTCAAAAAAGAATCCGTCTTCGCTAGAAGCAATGAGCGCATATGATTGGGGCTCCTCGGGCTGGTACAGTTCAACCATCGCCATGTATGAAAACCGAACCACATCTGCATTTCCTTCCCCTTTTTTGTCAAGAATCACACTCTGCAGGTGTGGGTTTAGTATCCGAAGTTGATGGGTTTCGAGGAGTTCCTCTGGCAGGTACTCCTCGAGGTGTCCCTTCAGAGCATTGATCACCTTTCCTCCGGTTTTTGCGTTTCTTTCAAGTCCTGTGGTTTTTATAAATTGAGGTTTGCTTGCGGCACGGTCTACGCCTTTCCTAGCCGTATTGAGGAAGTGGCGATAGGCGTCGTTGAGATCCAAACTCCGTTGTTCGGGGCCATGTTTTTCAGGACCATCGCTGCGGTTTCTTGCGTTATGAGAAGGGTCTTGAAACATTGTGTCTTAATCAAAAG
>JBMTVV010000336.1:0-2731 GCA_049451755.1 Bdellovibrionota bacterium | reverse complement strand
GAGGCGATTGCGTTTTCACTGTGTTACGCATCGGAACTCTCGAATCAATCTTCCCGTAGGCTCTCTCTTATCCGCGCCGCGAATACAAACATGTTTCAGAGCTCTATTTTTAGAGATACCTTTACTACCGTGACCGGTGCAAACATTGAGCTCTATAATACCGATGGGGCGATTGGTGCCGCTGTTGGTGCAGGTATCGGTGCGGGTGTATGTGGTTATGAGATTCTCGCACATCAAGCGCCTCTTGAGGTAATTACGCCTCAGGCGAATATCGGCGGTGCCCTTCGTGATGCTTATGAGCGGTGGAAGGGGAATTTGAGTCAATTTTTGCAGAGTTCTTAGGTCAGGTATTAACAAAAATAGGGGAGAATTCTTTATGAATAATCAGAAGACATATCACAGTTTGTGTCGGTGGACATTCAACGCTGGGAAAGGAGGGTTTGTTCCCGGGGGGATGCGTCCTTCAATGGGCACCTCGACACTGTCAACTGAACAGGTGGTATCACTCATCCGCGAAAAGATTGCGCCCCGATTACCAGAGCACATCGTCCTTGGATATGAGGTGCACTACGATACAGAAGTTAATGCCGATAATGCAGCGGCACTAGCAGATCAACTGGTCGACGCCAACATGGCGCTCGCAATGATTACTCCAGGACTACACAGTCATTTCGGATATGGGGGGCCCGCCTCACTCGATGCTTCAGAGCGAAGTAAAGCGAATGATCTATCGCAGAAAACTGTTGACCTAACCTACTCGGTTCTTCGAAAAGCATGGCACTCAGATCCTTCACTAGCTCCTTCGCTTGTCCTATGGAACGGCTCGTACGGGTATGATCTCGCAACTCCTCTTGTTCGGGATATGTACAACCATCTGAAAAAGAGTGTTGCTGAATTGTGTGCGTACGAAGCGAGTAAAGGTGGAGAGCTATACTTTGGCATTGAGCCGAAGCCGAATGAAGGGCATCCAGCGATGCTATTACCAACGGTTGCTTCCGCTATTGTTTTCTGGCTCCGTCTTCAGAGTGAGTACGGAGTGAGCCTTGCTAAGAAGGGAATCAACAAAGAGTTTGGGCACTCAGAGATGATCGGTCTCGATGCTGTGTACGATACCGTTGAAGAGATCGATAACAATATGGTCACCCACATGCACCTCAATAGCCAGGGATATGGGGATGGCATTACCCTCGGTGGTTCTGGTCGGTACGATATTGATCATGGCTTTAAGATTAATGGTACGGGAGTGGCTATCGCTTCTCTTGTTTCTACTGCTCAATATGGAAGGTGGTACGGTCATGACATGCAGATGAGGCCGTATGACACTGAAGAGCAGGGAATTGATAGAGTCATTCGTAGTATTCTTTCGTGGGATGCGTGTCAGTTTGCCGCAAGAGCTTTGGATATCTCTTCATTGCAATCAGCGATGCTGGAGCGAAAAACGGCCCTTGCGGAAGATGTAATGAGAAATGCTGTCGTAACAGCGCAGCAATATTTTAATGAGCTCTATAACGGGTAACGCTGACGAGTAATGCCGTTAAGGTCTTCGCTACCCGCTCCACCCACAGGGAGGAGCGGGTGGGTAGTGTCCTTCCGCGCACCATATGCTGAGCCTCTCTCAGGTGAGAGCAGCTTGAGCATCGGTGCGCTTTATTTTTTTCTCGAATTATCTTTGAGTTGCTATCGCTATCACTCATAAACGACAATCATGCTCTCTTGCTAGAAAAGCATTTGAGCTCCGATGACGTAGCTGATATCGGTTTCGAGCTGTGGTCCATCCAATTGTTGTTCAAGCGGATAGAGTACCTCTGCTGCAATTCGAAGACCATCTGCCATGCCCTCTGGGATGATCACGTTGAACCCAACGCCAAGGTCGTATCGCTCTCCGCCTCGAAGGTTCGGGTCTGCCGTAGCGACCATCATCGGATTCAGATCTGCATCTCTTCCGTCAATATCTCCCCAGCTCTGCCATGCAAGACGGAGTGAGCCGCTGAGCCAATCACTGACAGGTATGGCTCCCCAGAGAGTCCCATCAATCCGGTCTCCCAAAGTATAGTCGTTGTCATTTTCTCCAAGTCGAATCGTCCCCATGACTTGCGCTCCCCATGAGACGGCGCTTGTTTGTCCTGCATAGGTAACTCCAGGGCGAAGATCGAATGTGCCTGAGCCTAGCTGCATCGGATACGGAAGTTTCATGTTTTGCCCGGCCGGCGTATTGCCGCGCTCATCGATTTCTCCAGTAGGCAGGCTGATGCCGGTATTGAGATGTACTCGATGATGAGTGTCCTCAAGAATGTTCCACAGTCCCGCGAGTTGGATATCTCCGATACCGGTGGACTCAGTAGTGAACGCCATTCCCATCCGAGTGACATGGTTCATCGAGAGCTCGACGTATGGGAGCATCGCCATGAGGGTAAGCGTATCACTCGGAGCGTACATGGCTCCAAGCATATGCATCTTCATCTCCATCTCAGTCGGAGCTACCATGTACTGCGAGAGCACTTCTGCTTCACTTACGCCACGTGTGCCAGAGCGATTCCCCTCCATTTCCATGAACATGTAGCGGTAGGACAACATGAATTCTCCCTCAGTATGGGTATGATCACCCATGACCCCAATTGGTGCGTGTCCATCTGGACGTTCCTGTCCCCAGCTATTTGAGCTTGATGTATCACTGAAGGCAAAGTTCGCAGGAATTATGAATGGGAGGCAAAGTGCTAAGAGATAAGTGAGA
>JBMTVV010000335.1:0-2732 GCA_049451755.1 Bdellovibrionota bacterium | reverse complement strand
CTTCGGGCCAACCGGAGAGAACAGGGATTATGCGCCGGTACACCTTCGATAACTTTGTTGTTGGTACCGGAAACCAGTTTTGTCACGCTGCAGCCATGCATGTAGCGGAAAAGCCAGGGCATGCATACAACCCTCTTTTCATATACGGTGGTGTAGGACTCGGTAAGACCCACCTCCTTCACGCCATCGGAAATGCAGTCCTCTCAAATTTTCCGGACAAGAAAGTGCTCTACCTCTCGTCAGAAAGCTTTACGAATGAGCTGATCCAGGCGCTCCGATTTGCAAAGATGGACGAGTTCAAGAATCGATTTCGCAACATCGATCTTCTTCTTATCGACGATATTCAGTTCATGTGCGGTAAAGAAAGAACCCAAGAAGAGTTCTTTCACACCTTCAACGCCCTTTACAGTGCTAAACACCAGATCGTAATCACCTCAGATAAGGTTCCAAAAGATATCCCCGGCATTGAGGAGCGTCTCCAGACCCGATTTGCCTGGGGCTTAACAGCTGATATTCAGGCTCCGGATTTTGAAACTCGCGTTGCTATCCTAAACCGAAAAGCCTCTCTTGAAGGATTTGAGCTCGCGGAAGATATCGCTCACCTCATTGCGGAGAGCATCTCTTCAAACGTGCGAGAACTCGAGGGAGCCTTGACGCGTCTTCACGCACTATCAAGTCTCCAGAGAATCCCTATCACCCGCGCTCTCGTAGAATCTGCGCTCAAACCAATGATGAAAAAAAAGGTGCACGCCTCTATTTCTGACATTCAAAAGGTCGTCTCTGAGTATTTCTCGATTAAAGTCTCAGAAATGATATCGAAAAGGAGAACTAAAAACCTCTCCTTTCCCCGTCATGTCGCTATGTACCTCTGCAGAAAGCACACGACTAGCTCTTATCCAGAAATTGGACAGAACTTTGGGGGCAGGGACCATTCAAGTGTTATTCATGCAGCAAACGTGGTGACAACAAAGATTAAAGATTCCAAAGAACTACAGAGACAAGTCCAAGAGATGGAGGAAAGGTTATTCGCTGGTTAGCCGGTTGCATTGCTCATAAACGAAAATATCATGCTACCACGTTAAGCAACTGCCCCCTCACGGCACTGCAGTTCACAGCAGCGCCCTGCTAATTTCTATTCTGTGGATAAACCGCCTACCGTCTTGTATTTACTATTTTTTTTCCGGTAATTCCTGTGGGCAACGTGGTTATTCCTGTAGCATTCCTCGTGGACTATTCATCATTGAGGCGCACCGTACAGGATTACCCACAAATCATGCCGAGGAGTCCCGATTCTTAACACGGACTCTTCACATATGATCCCGATCATTTCTTTTGATTTATTAGCAAATTAAGGAACTCTCCCACACTGCCAACACCCTTATTACTATAACTACTATTATTATTTATTTATCTATTTATAAAAGAAGTGTGTGTGAATACGTAAAAGATGGAGCGAGTTCTTTTGATAAAATAAAAGTGTCCTTTTGCGTCTTTTTTAAAGATTTTATACAAATTTTTCTCTAGGAAGTGTTATTGTCGCTCACCGGCCGAGTTGAATGTTGAGATTGAATTATGGATTTAAAGATCACGAAAGCAGACCTATCACGAGCCCTCTCGTTTCTACAAAGCATTGTAGAAAGAAAAACAACCATGCCAATCCTTGCGAACGTACTCATATCAGCGGATGAGTCAGAGGGGCTTAAGATCTCCGCTACCGATTTGGAAATCACTGCGGTCGTTCAAGTGCCGGCCGAGGTTAAGAAGGGTGGACGCACTACCGTTAGTGCCAAGATTTTTCATGATGTGGTTAGGGAGTTACCGAGTAGAGATGTTCACCTTACACTTTCAGAAGGCGAACGACTGCAGATCGCCTCAGGAAAGTCGAACTTCTCGATTGTGGGCGTCCACGCAGAGGAGTTTCCGAGTTTGCCGGGAATTAGTATTCAACCAGAGTGCACCATTAAGGGACAGCAGCTCCTCGAGATGATTCAGAAAACTGTGTATGCAGTCTCGCACGATGAGACTCGGTTTAACCTCAATGGGGTGTGCTTCGAATCAGTTAAGGGGAAGGGGAAAAATAGTAGCGATCTCCTCCGGCTTGTAGCGACTGATGGGCACAGACTCTCACTTATTCAACGACCAGTTGAGGGATTAGAGTTTGAAGGCAGTCCCATCGTGCCAACGAAGGGGCTATTGGAGGTCCGGAAGCTTCTCGATGAAGTAACGGAGCTACCAGTTCAAGTGAGCCTCTCAGAGGGATTTTTCGTGGTGGATACGGGCAAAGCAAAAGTCTCAATGAGACTCATCGACGGTGAGTTTCCAGACTACAATCAGGTGTTACCGAAGAAAGATGGTGTCTCCATATCGCTACCAATTGCAGCATTTGCCCAAGCGATTAAGCGAGCAGCGCTTATGGTCACCGACAAGGGGAAGTGTATAAAGCTTGATTTTAGTACTGGGAAGCTACGTCTCTCGAGTTCATCTCCAGAGCTTGGAGAATCGACGGAAGAACTCGATCTCGACTATAAGGGCGAACACCTGAGTATCGGTTTTAATGCACGCTACCTCTTGGACTTTTCATCCTCCATTGCTGAGGAGTCGAACCTCGTCATGAATCTGAGTGGGGAGCTTGGTCCAGCAAAGCTCTACGAAGAGCACGATGACTCTTATTTTGGAATCATCATGCCTATGCGGCTGACGTAGATTGCCCTTCCAGGAGCAATATCACCCTC
>JBMTVV010000334.1:0-2736 GCA_049451755.1 Bdellovibrionota bacterium | reverse complement strand
GAAGAAAACCTTTCATGTATCGCCTTTTTTTGACAGAAGTGGTGATTATGAGTTCTATTTTGAGGATATTGAACGTGCCTTTGCTGTTCGAATCTCTATCATGCGAGGAAGCCATAGAGATTTCGTCGGAGAGACGATAGGTGTTGCGAGGCCACTGCATTCCTTCCGATTAGGAGTAGCGTTCGCGCGACAAATCGGGCTGGGTGTGATCACCATGCCCCGCATTCTCTGGCAAGCAGCACGGCTACGTTATCAACGGAGATTACAAGTGTACGCGAGACCAATTCCAGATGTCCCCGATACTCATACGGTGCGAGGTCCCACCATGCTCGAGACGTTGTGCATGAAACTCGTCTTCAGGGCGCTAAAAAACATTGAAGGTGGAGCTGTCCAGATTCGCTTGCCAAATGGCTCTCAGCATGAGTTTGGCTTACAGCAAGAGGGGGCAGAACCGACTGTCATTGTCATAAAACACTACCGTTTCTTTACTCGCATAGTACTCGGAAGTGAGGTTGCAGCGGGTGAGTCCTTCGTCGATGGAGAGTGGGAAACCCCAGACCTCGCTGCACTCTTAGCGCTTTTTGCTCGGAATAAGAATCAATTCACCTTCCGAAGACAATGGCTCAGCTCTCTCTATCGGATGTATGATCGGATTTCTCATGCTCGGAAGGAAAACTCCAAAAAAGGTAGCAAGAAAAATATCGCTGCGCACTATGACCTCAGCAATGAGATGTTTTCTGTCTTTCTCGATGAAACGATGACGTATTCATGCGGCATTTTCGAGAGCGAAGAAAGCTCCCTGCAAGATGCTCAGGAAAAGAAACTAGCAGAGATTCTCCGTCTCAGTGGAGTACAGAAAGGAGACCATATTCTAGAGATCGGTTGCGGATGGGGTAGCTTCGCAATGAAAGCAGCACGGGATCATGGGTGCCACGTGACATGTCTCACCTTGTCGGAGCAGCAGAAAGCTTTGGCGGAGGAGCGCATTAGAAAAGCTGGGCTTGAAGATTTCATTTCCATTCAACTGAAAGACTACAGAGATATCACCGGACAATTTGATAGAATTATCTCCATCGAGATGATCGAAGCAGTTGGAGAAGAATATCTCTCTGAGTATTTTCGCGCGTGCGAGCGATTACTGAAACCGGGTGGGAAGGCCGTTATTCAAGCAATCACCCTTCGTGAGGAACGAATGACTCTCTACAGGAAGGGATGCGATTGGATTCAGAAACATATATTCCCCGGATGTTTTGTGCCATCGCGTGAGTTGTTACTTCAGAAGGTTCGAGAGAATACTGCTCTTCAGTGGACTTATGAGCAAGCGATCGGGCCCCACTATGCCAAAACCCTTGCGATGTGGGCTCAACGATTCTTTGGGAATCGGGCTGCGATACAGTCACTCGGATTCTCTCAGGAATTCATTCGAAAGTGGCTCTATTACTTTGGTTACTGTGAGGCAGGATTTGCCACTGGAGAGTTAAATACGTACCAAATTGTATTGGAGAAGTAAGAGTTTCGGACAAGAGGGTATTTGGAAAATATCGAGATCGTGGGATACTGAGCGATTATATGGATAGAGAAGTAGAGCCAAGCATTGGCGACTTCATGTTAAGAGAGATAGGAAAGCGATGAAGGGAAATGATATTCGAAAAGGCGTGGTGCTCCTCTATAACGGAGTTCCACATAAGGTAATTGAGTTTCAACACAGCACACCAGGGAACCTTCGCGCGCGGGTTCAGACAAAACTCCGAAACCTGCTCTCCGGCACCCAAACAGAAGTTCGATTCAGTGCCACCGAAGAGATTGAAGTTGCGGATGTATTTACTGTCAGCGCTACCTACCTGTATTCAGATGTAAGTGGATATCACTTCATGAATGGTGAAACGTATGAGCAGGTGACTTTTGATGAAGAAACCTTGGGCGATGCGAAGTACTACCTACAAGACGGCATGGCCGTACAAATTACCCTTTACGAGGAGCAGCCGATCGGGATTCAACTTCCGATGACTGTCGTACTTACAGTAGTTGAGACAGAGCCGGCTATTAAAGGTGCTACAGCCACCAACTCACCTAAGCCAGCAAAGACAGAAACTGGTCTCACCGTTAGTGTTCCCGCGTTTGTTACAGAGGGCGAAAAGATAGTGGTCAACACATCGGAAGGTACCTACGTCAGTCGATCAGACTCGTAGCGGAATTCTCTCGACTACAAGAGAGAGTCAGCTACGAGCGACACTTAGCGAGTCGTACATTCCGAATACGGCTCACTATTGGGGTAATCATAGGCGAACCAATGGTACTGCGGGTCATCAGGCTGCTACGCCTAGTGCTAGCGCAAGGGCGTTCTGATCCATTCGCCTGTTCTAGTCACTGAGATTGCGTCAAGAGTTGTCTTGCAGATGCTTTCGAATTCTTTCTTGAGCCTCTGGACGGAGGGTGTGAACTCCCGCAACTCCCTCGATGTCATGTGCTGTGTCCGTTGCCAGAGATGCACCCGCCTTGTCGATGAGGTGAATCTGCCGATTAAAACGACGACACACCATGCAAATTCCGTGGTGAAACCAGTAACAGATCGCCTCAAAAACAGTGAGTCTCTCATCGAGTCGCTTGGATGCGAGACGAGAGTACTCGCGACACGAGATGAGTGTCGTAATACAAAACGGAACACAAGAGGCGTTGCCACACGCGCCTTCGTGCTCCGTGTTTTTTGGCTGTGCCTCTCTTGATTGTACGCCGTGG
>JBMTVV010000333.1:0-2759 GCA_049451755.1 Bdellovibrionota bacterium | reverse complement strand
AGCAGAGAGGGATGTTGGATAACGCTCAAGAGCTTTTGAGAGCCACTGGAGAGCCGACTCAGTGGCCCGTTCTTCATTCTCGCAGTGGAACCAGATCGGAGTTCGGCCGGCGCGTCCTTCCGTCGGAGACCTTCTCTTTGAAGCGTATGAAGCAAGTTGCATGATTGGCAGTGTAGAGCGGTAGCTCACATTCAGTGTGAAGAAGGTGGCTCTCTCTCCAAGTTCAATCTGCCAAACCTCTTTCAGTCGCTCCCATCCAATAAACTGTTCGTCAGATGAAATCGATTGTCCAATATCCCCAACAAGAGTGAGATCATGTGCACTCTCTACTGCGTTCATGAGTGAGGCGAGGCTCATGAGCGAGTAGTCTTGGAGCTCATCAACGACAAGGTGTCGAAACCGAATCGGTGCTGCAAGCTCTTCGTTCGGAGCTCGTGAGAGCTCACGATGGAGTAGGAAGCGTAGGTAGGTGTTCCCGAGAATGGCGGGGAGGGCCTCTAGGTTCTTCGCTTCTTGTAGGTAGTGAAGTATTTCGTTCGTATCAGCGCCTGTTATCTGAAAGAGTTTTTCTTGTTGTGATGCGGCAGTAAGTACTGCTCTTGTGAGGGATTCGAAGAATAGACCTGTTGCTGATGCTGAAGGAACTGCGTCGATAGGTTGCTTTAACGTTTTTTCAAACACTTCAAAGAGTTCCTCTGAATGAAGAAGTGTTGCAAATCCTCCTGGAAGTCGGGGTTGAGCATCGCCCTGATCAAGGAGTCTTGTATCCGGTGCAAGGCTACCTATGACCTTGTTTCGCCACTGTTCGAAGGTGTAGACGGGAACCTCACTAATCTCAATAGCCTGTAGTGTCATCTTAATGAATTCAGCCAGCACCTCGTTACGAACAATGACAGCGCACTCATCTGCGGTGAAATCCGAATTGCTCTCGTGCAGAAGCCAGGCGAGACGGTGTAACGCAACGGTCGTTTTTCCAGAGCCGGCGATTCCCTGAATGAGCACCGCTGTGCGTGCATCTTCGGTGATTGTCTTAAACTGCTCAGCAGTAATAAGTGGGAGAACACTCTTAATACCACCACTGCCTCCAGCCTGAGACCCTCCACTTCGGCACCACACTCCATCTTGAAGGGTAAATGTTCCGTGGCGTGTGGTGACGCTCTTGAGGGCGCCATTGTCAATTCTGATTGGGTGCTTTAGTACGAGGCGACCCTCCCGTTCTCGACCCTGGACTTCTTCACAGAACTCATCACCTTCTTGGTATTCGTAGTAAATCTTTGCAAGTGGTGATTTTCGCCAATCAATGATGCGGCACTCTGGATTTGCGGAATACCCAAGTCGATAGTCGTGCTGTATTGTGGTGCTTCCCCGTCGTTCGTCCTCTTCTTCTATGACAAACCGTGCAAAGTAGGGACGCTTCAATAACTTAGCGAGTGATTTTACTCTTTCAGAGTGGTTCTGTTTCAGAGCATGCGATACAGCCTCATCTGAGGCGAGCATCTGCTTATCTTCATCACGGTTTGCAGCAACGAGCTCTGCTGTAAGCTCACGAGATCGTTGATCTTCCGCGGTTAGACGACGAGCTTTCTCAAGGCACTGGAGCTCAAGAGATTTTAGGGTCGCTCCAAGTATTCGCTCCTCTTCCTCAAGGAGGGCAAGCTCCTCAGGTAAAACATCGTTTGAATTATCGACCTCTTTCGTAGCTGAATCCATAAGAGGGCGAAGCTACCGAGGTCATCGTGAGAAATCAACCAAGACCACTGCTGCCTGTCTCAAGGGCCGCCACCACCGTAAGGTTTCGGGATGGCGAGCGGTCGATAAGGAGCAGTTTTTCGTGACTTTTAAGGGAGTTGCCCCTTGGGTGCTTCGTGTATTACCGTTTCCGAGGTCTTTTGCGGGATGAAACCTTTTTTTTAAAAGAGCTCACGAAGGGGTGCTTTTTTCAGAGGTTCTTACTAGCTTTAGATCACATAAATTACAGGGAGATCGTTGCGCTCAAAAAGGGAGTGATTCTCAAGCAGTAAGCGGCTTGGAGACGGAAGAAGTTTTTTAAAAAAACGGAAGATGTGGCTATGCCAGTGTACGAAAATGAAAGAGCAGAAAAGAGCGCTGAGCTCATCAGGAAACTACAGGACAAGTTAGGTGACTACCTACTGGATGCATACACATCTCTCGGAGATGCCGAGGTTCGGATTGCACCCGCGTCCGTCAGTGATTTCTTTCGATTACTAAAGCTCGATAGTGAGCTCGCCTTCAATATGTTTGTCGATGTTACCGCAGTGGATTGGATGGATGAGCGGGATGATCGCTTCGAGGTCGTTTACCATTTGTTGAGTCTCTCTACTCATCACCGTTTGCGAGTAAAAATAGATCTGCCAGAGAGTGCAGCGAAGCTCCCTTCGGTCGCGCACCTGTGGTCAGGTGCAAACTTTTTGGAGCGGGAAGTGTATGACATGTACGGTGTCGAGTTTGAAGGGCATCCCGATATGCGCAGAATTCTCATGTATGATGAATTTAAGGGATATCCATTACGAAAGGATTACCCCGTGCAAGGAAAGCAGCCTCGCATTCAATTGCGAGCTCCAGAGGTAGAGAACACAGCACGTCACATGCATCGTAGTGAGCTTGTGCAGATCGGCAAGGCAGGGTAGGTGCTCGGCGTTTGAGCAGCTGGCGAATCAAGGATACTGAGTAAGAATCGAGATAAGGAAAGATGAAAGAGCTTTTGAACGTTGATTACGGAATGGGTGGGGTCACAACAC
>JBMTVV010000332.1:0-2759 GCA_049451755.1 Bdellovibrionota bacterium | reverse complement strand
CTTGGTTCGAAGTGGGCCGTCCCTATCGAATTGATACCGGAGAGTCTAGGGCTAGTGCGTCGTCGCCTGCAACAATTGGGGGCTGTCAGATATGAGCTCCGAGACGGGAAGCCAGGAAAACATGGACCTGTTATTACAGAACACGGGAATCTCATAATAGATGCCAGTTTTAGCTCAATCCCGATTGGATTCGAGCAACAGCTTAATGCAATTCCGGGAATTGTAGATAATGGTATCTTTGAAAAATATGCCACCCATCTTTGGGTGGCTCACTCGGACGGTAGTGTTGAGGAGTTTACTCGCGAGGAGCTCAATGCCACCACAATCTCTAGGTCTTAGTAGTTTGAATCTGCACAAAGTTGATGATGCTTTTTTTTCCCATCGGAGATCCCGGTCCTTGATCGTTTTAGGCTTTATCTGTCAAGTTTGGTCCGGCCACCAAACCCATTGAAACAATTACTTTAAAAGCCTTTTTTTCATGCTGAATTGGCAAAAATAACAGATTGCAATCAAGCGGCGATGTGTCGTGCATAACCGTGTCGTTCTGCAAAGGTTCAAGATGACTCAAGCCCAACTCGCCTCAGGCACCAGCAATAACTTCAGCTCGTGCCTCAAATGGCTCCAGAAGTTCATGTACCCCTACTCTGAGTTGGAGGGGGCAAGGGGCTGGCGTGGCTGTTCCGAGTTCGCCCAAACGGAAGCTCGTGAGGTGGATTTCCCGCTCCATTGGCGCGGTGTTATCCAGCTACGCACGACAACAGTGCGTGGGTGAAGTGATCAAGAAAGGTTGCAATGCCTGGAGTACTAAGGTGCATGTGAGCGCCTGAGTCCTCCAGGCACGCAGGTTATTTTTCCTCAACGTGACCGCCTCCGAGGCTTCTGATTCGTTTAGAGCAGTATCTGGGGGCACATACAGGGCTAAAGCATGTCGTACAAACGTTAGATGAAATCAAATAGGCTTTCGAGGTAATCCTTGTTCATGGCGGCCTTGAGTCTTTTCCTTTTGATGCTAATCTTCTGTTTTTTATCGGATTTTAGGAGATTCAAAGTCATCTTTCGAAGTATCGAAAGGTTTTTAGCTCCATGGTCTTTCCTTACTCTTGAGCAATCCTCTCTGAATGTGACGTCGAGAGTCCAGTGTAGCTTGTTCTCCACCTGCCAGTGATTACGAATTGTCTTGGCCGCGAGAGAGGGTACAGGTGGCAAGCTTGTGATGTAGAAACGACGGTCTTTACTAGCGACCCCGTTTATCTCTCTGACCGAATCTACTGCTACAAAAGTAGCAAGGTCGGGCCATTCATTCGTAGAAGCCCAGAGTCTCCGGAATGGAACAGCTGCGACATCTCTTCTCTCAATTCTTCCGTGCCCTTTCTCTGTGGTGCTTATAGCTACGTTTTCTCCGAGACTTGTAAGATCCTCGACTTCAGAGAACAACTCTTCAACAGCTTGAAATAGGTCGCCATGATTTTTCTTCAATGCAAGGATGTAGTCTGCCTTCTTACTCCTGATTGCCTTCGCAATATTCTTCTGCGTACCCATGGCATCAAGACTCACCACCTTTCCCCTAAGCTCGAGAATATCAAGAAGGCGCGGTATTGCTGTTATTTCGTTACTTTTTTCAGAAACCGTAACCTGTCCTATACAAGCTCCTAATTCGCATGCATATGCATTGACTGTGTGCAATGCTCTGATCCCGCTCGAGGTATCGAACGACTTACGAAGAGTCTTCCCATCGATTGCGACTTGTTCCCTTTGTCCGGTTTCTTTCGATGCCTTTACTCTTCCCGCATGCAGCGCCTGAGTCACCCATTGCAACGACTCGCAGAACTCGTCCGGACAAATCGAGGAGATAACTCGCTCAAAAGTTGAGGCAGAGGGAATACCAAACGGAAGCTCAAGAAAGCTCTGGAACCAGTCCTCCTTTTCTCCTCCAAACCACGCAATCTCATCCCAACCTTCCGCACCGCAAATCACTGAACAGAAAGCAATTACCAAAATGTCTACCAACCGATGACGACGCTGATTAGCACGAGGCTCCTGCACAAACGAAAAAGCCTCTTCAAAGAAATCTTCCAATGTCAATATCATACAAAGACACCCCTCATTACTACGTTAAGAAGGTGAATTGTATCGTATTGTCAGATCGTTAGATAGGGCAAATGAAAAACAAAACCTTAGATTGGAGACATGCTTTAGCCCTGATCGCAAACCTTTCCAGTTTGACTACTTAATCCATTCCAGCTAGCAGCAAAGATACCGAATAACGACGCATAACCCCATTAAAGACCACGACGAAGTACCGCAATTGTGAGAGACTCCATGACAGATATTCATGCAGCCACTACTGAACCAGAACCTCCTGTTGTTGAAGGGAGTTCAAACGTATCTCTTCCGCCTAGCCCCACTACCGATCCTCGAAGCGCTAACCTAGAGCCACTCTACCAGCGAATCGACACAATGAAGAACAACGGTATGATTACCGAGAGGGCGGCTGCGATGATCAAGAAAAAACTTTCAGAGCAGGACGATAAGCACCTGACAGCCGAAGAGGGCAAGGAGCTACTTGATATCATTGAAAGAGCACCTTCCGACAAGCAATACATCGAGAACGCCATAAATTGGGGAGGGTTAGCCCTGTTGAAAATGTGCCCAAATAAAGCTAGTTTTATCGCTCATGCCGAGCAGAAATATGGAGAGTCCGCTCAGACCGATCCCATCAACTTTCAGAATTTCGAGCAGGCTTTACAGATCCCTGCGGG
>JBMTVV010000331.1:0-2766 GCA_049451755.1 Bdellovibrionota bacterium | reverse complement strand
TCGCTCAGTAAGGTTCCTGCTTTCATTCGCCGTAATCCCTCGCAAACGCTCTCGCTAACTCCACCAACTCTTCCTGAAAATGCTTTGGAGTTATAATAACAACTCGCGACGATTCCCCTGCTCCAAAGCGAAACTCATCACCGTGGATATCAACCACACTGCCACCGAGAGCGCGGACGACGGCTGCTGGTGCCGCTATATCCCATTCCTCTAACCGACCAAGCTTAAGTATGACACCATCCATCTCTCCCGTTAACAATTGACGAAACGCCTCTCCAGAGTGGATATCCTCGTGCTCCAATACTCCGAACTCCTCGGCCACCGAAGTTCTGTCAACGCTAGTGGCACTCGAGCTTTTCTGACTCGCTGTGTCCCACCGGTAGTACACCCGAGCCCGATTCAGCGTCGAACATGAGGAAAGCCCAAGGCTCATCCCATCCTGGGTGGGAGATTCCCCAAAGGAGCTCCCGATAGACCAAAAAGTTTGATTCTTTGCTGGGAACACCATCCAACCTGCTTCCGGGAGTCCCTTCTCGCTGATAAATGCAACAAGGACTGCAAAGTCATCGTGCCCTTTGAGAAATCGCGAGGTACCATCAAGTGGGTCAATAAGCCAATATCCACCTCCTTCCCACTCGTGAAGAGCCCCCTTTTCATCCTCCTCACTACGGACTGGAACTCCGGGGAAAATCTGGGCGAGCCCATCTTTTAGCAGAGAGTTTGCGGCATAATCAGCCTCCGAGACGAGTGTATTGTCCTCTTTGGTCATGACTCGAAAGGTGAGATTGTCGTCACCGCCAAGAAGCCGACTCGAGAATTCAACCAGACACTCTGAAACAGACTCCAGCAGTCTTTGTATCGCTATCTGATTCTTCTTTATCTGCTCAATCATCCCGAGATACCATACTACCGCTGACGCGCAGGGAAGAGTAATAAAATGTACAAGGGCACAACACCACAAGAAGCCAACTCTCGGCTACACTCTCAGCGTAGAGGAAAAGACTCATTTAACGAAAGGTGTTATCAAGTACTCAGGCAGATTCCAGCTGGAAAAGTCGCTACATATAAACAAATCGCAATAGCCATGAATAACCCAAAGGCAGCAAGAGCGGTTGGTAATGCCTGTCGCAAAAATCCACATATACCGAATGTACCGTGTCACCGAGTTGTTTGTTCGAACGGCGCACTTGGTGAGTACGTTCTCGGAAAAGTCCAGAAAAAGAGACTTCTTGTATCTGAAGGAATAGAAATTTCAGAAGACGGCTTTGTGAACCTCGCGGTATTCGGCTGGAACGGGATAACAAATCGATAGGACTCTTAAAACTTCATTTATACTGTCATCTAGGACAGTTGGCTGATCAGCGCAGGTATTGAGCTCCCTTCATGGAATGCGAACGAGCAAGAGTGAGTAAGAATACAACCTGTGCCATATTGAAGTCGTGTTATGCCGACAGAATCGAGGGATTATGTTTAACAGGAAACAAGAAGATTTATTACGAGGCCGAGAACTTCCAGGCGACCTTGAAGTTCGACTAGAAAATGCTGGAATCACATCTTCTGAGATTAATCAGTTGCGCTCAGAACTGTGGGAAACTGGTCCTACTCGAGAGGAAGTTGAATCTCTTGTTGATGCCCCACTTAGCGGAGACGGTAATATCTTCGCTCGGATTTATGCACTCCGAAATCGTCCTACCCCCTCGGCAGACCAAAGATATCAACAGAGCCTAAGAAAAGTGGAGTTCCCTGTTGAAACGACAAAAGTACCCTCAATAGAAGAAATACCTTCAGAAAGTCGGACAGAGAACCTATTTCAAATTCAACTTCAGACCCTAGATGACGAACAACTAATAGCAGCGTGGGAGCGGTTCCAACGAGCGCATTACATTCTCGCTGAGAACGAGTCGATCAACCACTCCTTCAGCGAAGAAGAACTCGTGATAGGGGGCGTTAATATTGAGCGATATCAAGCGTTTCGAGCGGAATATACAAGGAGAGGGCTCACACATCACGATACGTCGAGTAAAAGTTGATAACGATTTCAATCGAGCGAAAAGCTGTTCTGGACAGCTCGTCAACGGCAATACATCACAAATATTCAGCCACCAGAGCTCTTAAGGCTCCCTCGCTTTGATAAGCTCCTGAGGGGCACGGAACAGGGTGACTTACGAGTCTCTCTAAGGAGTTGAGGAGCTCTACCCTTGCCGTAGCTTGCAGCGCTTGCTGATCTTGAAGAGAGAACCGCTCTAAAGACCCACGGCCACTGGCCAGATCACTACCGGCAGCTCTCGCTAACTCCTCAACCTGGTGGGTATCATCGAGATCGTTTTTTAGCTGAAAGAGACGACCAAAAGCAATTCCAAACGCTTCGGCTTCCTCCCGAGTAGCAGAGCACTCTGGCTGCCGAAACGCATAGGCGCTCAAAGCACAGGCCTTAAAGAGTGTGCCCGTCTTCAAATCATGAACCCGTCGTAGTGTCTCGATATCTTGCCCATTTTGAATATCAAGAAGCTGCCCCACCTGGATATCAATATGAGCCTCATTGACTACTTTTAGGACCTCTGCACTCCTTTGTGAGTCACGTAACTTCCCCACCTCTCCAAGGGCTATTGCATAGAGAAGGTCCCCACCGAGCACCGCGTTTGCAATACCATACTGGACGTGAAATGCGGGTTTGCCCCGACGCATCAAGTCATTATCAATTGATGGCAGATCATCGTGAATCAGACTGGCACAGTGAATAAGCTCAATCGCACAGGCAACATGATA
>JBMTVV010000330.1:0-2768 GCA_049451755.1 Bdellovibrionota bacterium | reverse complement strand
ATGCGTTTTATGCACGCGGCCCAGCTACTCCTTGAGAACTCTTGCCTATAGTAGTTCTCTTTCTCTTGAAGTTAAGGAGCAGAGAGCTTGGCTTGTTCGCCTCGACGTCTACATGAGTACCTTCCGTAGTACCTGGTCAGAGATTCATAGGTTTTGGGAATATGGGCTGACAGCTCAGCTAAACTCTAGAGTATCAAACTCATGTGCGGCACGGCATGTTTGACCGTACAAACGTATAGATTGCAATTCTTCACTCATACCACCAATGTTGCACCACTCATATTAGTCCGCAGGATGGAGTTGGGGTGTACCAGAGTCAGTACCAGAGTCAGTCCAGTCAGTCAGGATGGTGGGAGCTAAACTAAACCGACGTCTTTGCAGAATTCGGTGAAGGGTAAGACCCTCCCTGTCTTGGGGGTTCCGTAGCTACGAGAGCCTAGGTGTACCTGATAAAAAGCGGCAATTGAGGTACGTTCCTGGAAATATTTAATGTGCGGTGATAGCTCTCGTTCGCCACTCTTACACTCGACCGCGAAGAGTGGCTTTTTGTTTTTGAGAACTACAAAATCAATCTCTCGTCCATCTGTATCCCTCAAATAGCGAAGCTCCATCATATGTCCTTCGGTATCTTCGATAAAGTGGCAGTATTTAAGTAGGTGGCTAGCGACCAGGTTTTCAAAGCGAAATCCAATCTCATCTACCAACGACCAATCCCACATATACAGCTTGTGTAGTTTCCTAACCGCTCTGATCTTCGGCGCGCCATATGGGGGAATCGTGAAGCAATAATAGAGTAAGGAGAGGATATTAACCCATCTATTGATTGTTGGTTGAGATACTTGAAGATCTCCCTCCAGACTCTTGAGTGAAAGAGGCGCTCCGACCTTTGTTGGTAAGGTTTCAGCGAGAAGAAGCAGGAGTGATATCTCCTTAACATTCTCAAGATCTCTGAGGTCCTCGCGAACAACAAGTTGCATGCGATTCCTTTGCCAGATGCGATGCTCGTTCTCATCCTGAGAGAAAAGCGGCTCAGGAAAGCCACCAAAACGCAGAAGATTATCAAGATCGCCTTTTGATGGCTTAGTGTTGAGCTCGATTAGAGAAAATGGATGCAAGCGAAAATAACGATAACGGCCGAGTAGGGAATCGCCTCCCTTACTATAGTAGTCGAGTCGTGCCGAACCGGTTACGATGATTTGATGCTCGTGGTGATATTTATCGTAAATTCCCTTAACAAGACCGCGCCATTTCTTGTACTTGTGAATCTCATCAAGAACTAGCGTCTTCGAGCTTAGAGGAAGCTGGTCCTTTAGAATTAAGGCTTGGTCTGATTGTCTATCCCAGTTTAAGTATTGAGGATTGCTGGTAGATTTGGGGCTTAAATATTCAAGACTCAGTGTGGTTTTACCGACCTGGCGAGGCCCGCCGATAAAAACCATCTTTTTAGCTAAGGCGCGGTCAATAAATGATTTGAGATATCTAGATGACGTCATTAAGTAGACATAATGGGGCCTGGGTAGTTTAAAGTCAAGTTTAAACTACTTATGAGTGATTTAAAGTCACGTTTAAACTACTCAGCCCCTCTCTGGTGCAGCCCCACGACCATTACGTTAAGAAGTATCTAAGCGATAAGTTTTGTGATGCCGCAGAGTTATCTCAGAGAAGGAGAGATAAAAAAGGATGCGGAAAAAATGCTGCTAACTTTAAAAACCTTCACTGCCATAACCGGCTCCGATACATTCCTGCGTAGATATCGAAGAGATGAAAGAAGTTTTACCAGACAACGCAAACTTCCATTCTCTGTAGTGCTGACCCTCCTGCTCAGAAAAAGCGTCAAATCCCTCCAACGTGTACTGAACGAATGGTGCCGTGACACCGATGAGTTGATATCGGCAAGTGCGCTGAGTCAGGCTCGCCAGAAGTTTCGATATACAGCGTTTATCGAGCTGCTTTAAGAGTGTGTGATTAAACCGCTGTGTAAGACTGTGCCTTCTGCAGATTCACTGAGGTAGACCTTCAGGCAATCGAGGAAGCCTTCGCGGAACGGGTACTCGCCGAGCTCCATAAGCGAGAGCTCATCACTGACGATGGTGTGGTGCAGATTCTGTCGCAAGACCATACGGGTTTTGGCGTCTGGCTTGGCGACCCATTCCACGACAAAGAGAGCGAGCAGTTCGTAGCACGCTACATTGAGCGAGCTCCCCTATCCTCGGAGAAGCTCTCCATACAAGATGACATCGTCACCTACACCACTAAAGACGGCGCGGCTCACGAGTTTAATGCTCTAGAGTTTCTCGAAGCACTCTCTGTTCACATACCGAAGACCTACGAATCCATCACCAGGTATTACGGACGATATTCCTGTAGGCACAGAGGCGAACGCGCTAAACTTATTCCTCCTTCAGAGCAAGAGACAGAGAGCGACTACAGGCGCGAGTTCCGTCGGAGTAGTTGGCCGCCTGCTTAACACGGATATACGAAATCAACCCACTCGAATGTCCGCGGTGTAAAGCAGAAATGAGGATGATAGCCTTCATCCAGGATGCGAATTCGATCAAGGACATCATGAAGGCTCAAGGGATCCCCCACTTTCAGGCTCCACCGCCGATCCCAAAGTCAAAGTTCATCGACACCACTCTTGCTCTCGATGAACTGCCCTCCTACGACTCTTTTGAGCGGGCTCCAGATGACTTCTAAACTCCGCTTCCTCTGCGACGGTGCCGGAGAAGTGTAGGTACAAGGCTACTTTTCCCGACTTAAGGCCCCCC
>JBMTVV010000329.1:0-2773 GCA_049451755.1 Bdellovibrionota bacterium | reverse complement strand
TCATCGTGGTCGTATTATGGGGAATTGAGCCACTTTTCATGAAAGTAGCGCTCATCGAATTTGATTCCTATTCGATTACATGGTTTCGGGTCACCGGTGCTTTTTTGCTCCTAGTACCAATCATGAAAAAACAAGGAGGAGATGTAGTCATGTCGCTCAGGCTCCATGCAGGATGGGTGGTCATTTCTGGAGTTTGTCTCGGGGTGTACTTTCTTGCTTTTGTAAAGGGCATCGAGCTAGGAGGGCCAGTAACTGCTGCCGTAACTATCCAGATAGGACCGCCTGTTCTCGCCATTGCGGGCGTGATGATTTTTAAGGAGTACCTCTCTCGTGCTCAGGTGGTAGGAGTATGCGTGGCATTCCTTGGCTACCTGCTATTTTTTCACGCACGATTGAGTGTTGCTGAAGCTGCTAAGTTCCACGTAGATGCAGTGCTCTACGTCGTTGTGGCAGCGCTTGCGTGGGTTGGTTTCTGTATAGGTCAGAAAGTTACTGGGCGGCATGTTAGTACGAAGTGCTTTAATCTTATGACATTTTTCGTTGCATCGCTCTTTCTACTTGTTACGACCAGTATCCCAGGAAGGGAGACCCTGCTGACGTGGAGTTTTTCGGCTTTGGTATATCTCAGCTTCTCAACGTTCTTCGCATACTGGGCACTTGGCGAAGCGATTCGGCTCCTTCCTATCTCAATTGTGAGTTTTTTTGTCACAGTAAATCCCTTCATCACAATTCTTGTGGTAGAGGCCCTTCGCTGTTTCGGTAATGAATTTTATGAGCCGCAGCCCCTTACGCTCTACGGATATATTGGCACTGCGATGGCTCTTTTGGGGGTGGGTGGTGCGACCATTCGTCGGTCTTCAGATTCATGATATTTTTTAAGAACAAGATTGTCCGACAAATGCATGACGCTTGATCATAGCGGATTGTTGAATTTATTAAGGAAAAGTTGGCATCGCCCTTGCGAATCCCTGAACGGTACATTTTATCGGGAGGGACCGTGTTCAGAAAGAGATTACGAGGATTCAATGGACATTTTGTGGGGGGTGTCATCCTTGGGTTTACCTTCCTGGGGGTCGCAGGACTACTTTCAGGCAGCTTACTAAACTTTTTTAGTTTTACCGCATTTTTTGTCGTCATTGGTGGTACCTGTGCTGCTGCAGTCATTCAATATCCTGCTGCAGTGTTTCGGAGTGCGTTCAACGAACTCAAGGAGATAGTTACTGATCGAAAAGAGGAGTCTCTTTCAGAGCGCTACGCATATTTGGAGCGCCTGTCACGACTCGTCAAAGATAAAGGGTTAGTAGTCTTGGACCGGGAATCGCAACGTTGTGGGGACCCCTTTTTACGTTTGGCAATGGAGCTAAGTTCGGATCGGACCTCGCCGAAACAGATACAGAGAATCATGAGCCATGAAATTGCAACATCGTATCAGCGAGGGATGCAAGTAGTATCTCTCACGGAGTCAATGGCGTCCGTAGCTCCAGCAATGGGACTGATCGGTACAGTTATTGGTCTCGTCAACATGTTTCAGACCATAACGGATATCTCGAGCGTAGGAGCGGGTCTTTCTGTGGCCCTTTTAACCACTCTCTATGGGGCGATTCTCGCTAACTTAGTCCTTTCACCTATCGCTGGAAAACTGCGAGAAAGAGAAGAAGAAAGGGCTCGAATGAAGAGACTGACTCTCGAAGGCATCCTCAGCTTATCTCAAGAGGAGAGTCCAATTCTATTCGAGCAGCGATTACGTAGTTTCCGCCTGAATGAAGTAGTGGGGGCGAGATAGTGAGTCTTAGTAACGATCGGAGCGAGGGTGCCTATCACTTCTCTCGGCGGCACGGTGAAGGCTTTCTCTACCTGTATTTATCAATAATGCTAGCAATCTTTGGCGTTGTGTTTGTGGTAGACGTTAACGGTAAGAGAGCTGTTGAAAGCTCAATAGAGATCGGCACTGTCTCAGATGATTTCAGTCGCCATCCAAATAGCATTGATGATGCTACAGTACTCGTAGATAGAACTATTGACTTGTTCCTTGATGAGCAGAGTACCTTTCAGTTAGGAGGTGTCGATGCTCTACGGTTTCTCCTTCGCTCACACGATGTGCATGCCCGAGTACTCATAACAGGAAGTCTAAACAATCCTGAGCTTGCCTATGCAAGGGCTCTTCTTCTGCAAGCGGAGCTAGAAAACTCGTCTCTGTACCATAATGACGTCAGCATCGAGTTGGATTTTTCCTCGGATGAGGGCGGGCAGGTCTTTGTCACTCTCTATGAGGGAGTGCGTGTTGATAAGGAGCTTCCATGAAATCAGGCTCCTGGCTCATTTCCTTTGCAGACCTTTTAACCCTCCTTTTAGCCTCAGTGTTGATGAGTTGGTGTCTTAGTGGAAAGCTGCCCGAATTGCGACAAGTATCTGATAATACCATTGAAAAGCGGTACGGCGGAGTTGGCATCCAAGTTGCAAATTCGTTTGAGAGTACCCGCGAAAAAGTGGCGTTTTTGTTTGAGCGCGATTTTCAGAATGGTGGCGAATCATTGAGACAATTTCTTGATGGCATCTGGCGTAACTCAGATAACTGCCTGGGATCATGTGATTTTCAAGTGGAGGTAGCAACTTGCGGATCCGATGTCGGGGGGAGTGGAGCAGCAATGAGACATGCTTCTCTAGGAAGGCTCCTGATGGTTCACCGTCATCTATTTGACAGTGAAGCTGTCAGAAATCAGAGGGTAAGGCTCTCGTTGATAGGTTCTCGATGTGAACATTTGGGTTTCAACGG
>JBMTVV010000328.1:0-2779 GCA_049451755.1 Bdellovibrionota bacterium | reverse complement strand
AGATAAATCCTGACTGGGATATGAGCTCATACTTTCGAGAGTATACGGCAACGTACGAACAATTACTCACACTCAAAAAAGAACACCCTCGGATTGTTGAAGGTGAGCTACGGCTCCGAAAACTTCAAGCTCAGATTGACTACTTATTCGCTCATCACGATGCACCTCCCTACCATGGACGCTTTGGGAGCGCTCGACCCCAAGGTAAGAGCCGAATCGATATCGAAGCATTTCGCACCGAGCTCCATAAGAGAGCAGATGAAGCGCTCGGATACGACGAAGTAGAGAACGCGGTAGGCTCTCTCATTAAGACGACGGTATCGAGAGGAGCCGTATACGAGGCGCTCAGAAAACCCCAATTTGAAGACTCTCTGCTCTACGCTCCCTTCCAGGTACGACTATTTCTCCAATCCGTCTCTGTACCAACAGCTAAGACTGAGAGACCTTATATACGACCGGGGAAGCTCTAGTCTGAGATATCACTTGCAGGTCTCATACTAGGCAAGAGATGAGCTAGAATTGACACAGCTGACAAAATCAGAAACCCTCTCCGCACATAATTTCTCAGTTTATACCCTATTCTATGAATATCTTATTTGTACACAGAGTGAGTGACAGGTCTGAAGCAAGTCTGCTCGAGTGGATGTGTCGAAACGGAGATCACGTTACGGTTATCTCTGATCCATGTGAGCCTCGAATCCACTCGTTTGAAGCCGCGGGAGCACATGTGATTCCCATGCGCATTAAGCACCGGCTTGACGTGAAGGCAATGTGTCTCATCCGAAAAGTATGTCGACACAAACCAATCGATATTGTCTACTCCTCCTTCAATGCGGGGCTTTCAACAACGCTCTTTGCTGTTCGAGGACTGCCAACAAAAGTCGTTGGCTACCGTGGCACGCTTGGAAACCTCTCTCGGTGGGATCCAGCTTCTTATCTCACTCACCTCAATTCACGACTCTCTGGAGTTATCAGTAACTGTCCTCCTGTAGAAGAATTCTTATACTCACTCGGCATACCAAAGAAACGGCTTACTACTATTTTCAAGGGCCATGACGCCGCGTGGTATGAAACGAAGACTGTACCATCAAAAGAATCCCTAAAGATTCCCGATGGACACCTTGTGGTGGGAGTGGTCGCAAATATTCGCCCCTTGAAGGGGATAGACTCACTCCTCATTGCTATGGCACCACTATTTCAGGAGTTTCCAGTCACACTTCTTCTGGTAGGAGACGATCGGAAGGAGGCAACCGCCACACGGATACAAGAGCTTAGGCTAGAGGATAATGTCCGACTTCTTGGATTTCGAAAAGATGCTGCTCAGATTGCTACACTTTTTGACATCGCTTGCATGCCATCGACACGGCGAGAAGGAGTGCCACGTTCTATTGTTGAAGCGATGAGTCACGGGAAACCAGCGGTGGTCACGAGTGTTGGCGGGCTTCCGTATATCGTACAGGACAAAGAGAACGGACTTGTTGTCCCACCAAACGACCCTGAGGCACTCAGAGGAGCGCTCCGGACACTCCTCGCTTCAGAATCGCTAAGAACTTCTTATGGAGTACACAGTAAGAATCGATTTCACGAAATGTTCAAGCTCGAGCAGTACCATATAAAAATGCGAGAATTCTTTGAGACTGTGCCACGTTAGGAAGAGTCGTACTCAGCTAGAAAAGTGGTTACACCTCACACCCCTCCGTTCGACTCTTAAGAAACGAGACGATATCACCTCGGTTTTGAAAGAGGGATAACTCATCTGGGTTAATCACTCGCCTCACATCAGCTCGGACTGAGCGGCCAATCATCTTACGAGTTTCGTGAATAAAGAGCGCTAAGCGCAGATTCATGTGAACCTGACTTGCGAGGTGAAACGCTAAGGAGTTCTCACCGTGAAAGTAGAGTGGAAGAATTTGCGCATTCGATTGTAGGGCGAGCTTCGCGACAAGATTTCCCCACGGAAGCTCCTCAAGACTCCCAATTCCAAACCGACGAGTTGCGACTCCTCCACCAGGAAAGAGAATGACGGCTTCTCCCCGAGAGAGCGCCTCAAGCGCTGCTTGTCGTGATTGAACATTCCGTCGCCTCGCCTCTTTTGCATCTCGAAATTCAATCGGTAAGAGGTACTCCTGGAGCTGAGGCTCAAAGCTAAGCACATGATTTACTAAAATCTTAAACTTACTCCGCAACCGAAACGCCACATGTGAGGCGATAAGCCCATCTACTACTCCAAAGGGGTGATTAGCAATGATGAGCACACCCCCAGAGGGAGCTACCTGTAAGAGCTGCTCCTCTCCGTGCAATAGGACCTCAAGTGACATCGCCTGAAGAGTCTCCTCCCAGAAGTGCCCTCCTGCCTGTACTCGGGGAATGACCTCTTGATAAAGACTCTGTAACTGTCGAGCGCCTGTGCACCGCTCTACTGCCCCGATCAAAAGCTTCTTCAGGATGGGATCCCTATCGGTTCGGTAACTAATATGGTGCTGCGGCTGCTCTTTCATCTCTCGCTTCTAAGGGGTTACTCCTTCTTCTATTATAACAAGGGAATTGAACCGAAAGCTTCCCTCCTTATCGCCACAATCTTCTAAAAGAGCCTCAATCTCATCCTTTTCTTCGGTCTTTTCAATGCATTACCTATTATTCAGCAACACCCTCTTTTGTAAGGATACACCTCTCGATACTTCCCCCATAACACCATTGGAGGCATATGTTTAAAGCAGCACTTTCCGCACTTTCTGCTATCGTTAGAAATGGATTTCAAAAGCCAGCTCAGGTACTTGCA
>JBMTVV010000327.1:0-2785 GCA_049451755.1 Bdellovibrionota bacterium | reverse complement strand
GGTTTGCTGCCGGGCACTCAAACCGTGCAGTCGCACGCTCTCCTGAAGTAACGGCAACCACTCTTTCACCACCACCTTGCGCTTGAAGGATAATCTTCTGTGGACGAGGAGAGCCATTTCGAAGATCCAAAGCTGCACTATGCTCACCATTCTCGTTTTCGCTACAGAGTATCCACGTTCGAAAACGCTCCTGAGTCCATCGAAACGTCTCACCCGTTTCAGGTGCTATCTCCCAAGTGAATAGACCTAGTTCACTTCTTGCAGCGGCAAGAAAAGTGGCCGGAGTGAAAGCGAGAACGACAAGAATACTCATAAGGAGTGGCATCCGTCGATATTCAGCAATCTCTAGCCGCATGGCTAAGAGAAGAACAAATGTTAGTAATACCTCTGGAAATAAATAATGAGGGCCGAGAATTAAAATGAGCGCAAACGAAATATACGCTGCGACAGCTATTCGCACATAATCCAATTTGAGGCTAAGATTTTGCTGAAATCTAATGCGGGCGGAAGAGAATCCTAAAAAAAGAATTAGTAGCCCTACGAGGCCAAACTCAGCGACGATACCGAGATACGTATTATTCGTATTATCTACCCACAGTCCTAGAGGAATCTGAAGCTTATCCGAGAAACTGGTGACGTAGATTGGGAATTGTAGGGGGCCAACACCGAATACTGGAAAGGAACGAAACGCTTCAAAACATAATTGACTAAAATACATTCGATTTTCAATGAGAGATAGATCACCCTGCATCAATGCGACTAGGGTCTCTCGAACTCGTACCATAGCAGCCATATCTATTCCGAATATCAACGCACAAAGGATCAAGATTGAAGCTGAGATAAGTGCTAAGTGCTGAGAACGAGTCCTGCCGTTCTCTGAATAGATAAGAGAAATAATAAGGTATGAAGCTGCAAAACCCCCGAGAAATAGAAAAAAAGTGCGGCTTCCAGAAAAACCACCTCCCAAGAGGGATAAGAGCATTCCTGGCAAGAAGAGTCGTTGCCACGCAGGACTTTTTATGGGGGGCTCGACACGGGCAATGAGGAGAAGTCCTATGAAAAGCCCACAAAAAATTCCGTATGCATTCGGGTCGGTAAAGGTCCCCACAGAACGCCCAAGGCTATTCCAAAGTAACGTCTGTCGAGGAAACTCCGGTATGATACGTTCGAAGATATGATGGGTGCTACTAAGGACTTGAATGAGCGAAAGAGTCAAGCCGCACAACCCCCCGATAATGATCCCTCTCGTAGAAGCTATGCGAGCATCCCCAATCAGCGACCAGATGCGAAACAGCGCAAAGGCGACAAAGAGAAGTACAGCGAATGACAACTGAAGAAGGCTCTGCACGCCTAACAAGGGGCTCCATCCCTCCTTACGTGAAAACCAATGAAGATTCGGGAGCTCAAGAATGAGGGTGGAGAATCCCCAGACAATAAGGTAGAGAACACAGGCAAATCCATACCACGGGAACAACCGCCGATCTTTCATAATAGCGTAACCGGTGATGCAGACACCGACACAGAGGGTTACCTCCATTCCAATCATCGACGAGAGTGGAATAAGTAAGCCGAAGAGGTAGAATAGCCGGCTTTGGAGAGGCTGTGTCGCTAGCCATTTTCTATCCCAGAGCCAAGCAAGAGTTACAATAAATACAAGTAATGAGATCAGGACGATAGGTAATTCACCCTGTAACAGTGCGCCCTGAAAAATAACTCCAAGGGAAAGCAAGCAGAGTACCCCAATGCAACCAACTGGGAGAACCAGCCGAAGAAGAGAGAGCATAATCACTCATCTCCTTCGTCACCCGCTCCATAGCGTTCACCAACACATGCTTCATTACTATGACTCCAGTGGTAATTAAAGCTGACACTGACTCGTTCTTCTTCCGATGAGTGAGGAGGCACTTCATGTCGAAGCCAACTCTCAAATAAGACCAGATCTCCAGCGGCTGGTTGATGAGAAACAAATGAAAGTAATGAATCTTCAAGTACCATTCGTCGCGGAGGACACGCCATCTGTAGGCCCAATCGGGGGTCCTCAAATCGGATAGCACTTGCCCCCTTTGGCATAGAGACGTAGTACGTGCCACTGATAAATGAAAGCGGGTGGATGTGACCAGTATGGACGCATCCAGGGCCCATAATATTGACCCACATGTCAGAGATAGTAAGCTCGAGCCCCTCCATATCATATCCAAGCGCTTGGGCAAAATCATAAGAGCATGGACGTATCTTCTCTTCTAATTCTCGGAACGTACTACTCATATAGAACAAATCATTTCGAGATGCATACGAAGTAAAACCACCGGGATAATTATCAGCGCTCCACTCCTGACCCTCTTCATCGAAAGAGCGTATCTGGAAACTTTCTTTCTGGAGATCCTGAAAAAGTGGCTCCTCCGGCGTGAGAAGCTTCGATTCATACACGAGCGTGTGAAACAGTGAGCGCACTATTGTTTCCTTTTTCTTTTCTTACTTTTTGACCTCTCGAGTTTACTGGACATCATATCGAGATGAAAAGCGGAAATATCTACTTCGCCATCAGGAACAAAGAGGGACAGCTCTCCTGAGGATACGGCAGTTGGTGGCTCGAGTGGAGAGTCCCTCAATTCGTGGCGAATACGCTCCCAACGGTCCTGTAAATTCTGGCCTCGTATTATGCCAAATGGCCCTAAGCTGCCCCTGAAGAGACCAGATTTCAGTGCTCCTAATATGAGAGGTTCATTTTCTGCTGATGCGAAGACCTCCTCATCAAATACATGTGAGCCATGAAATACCTCCTGGA
>JBMTVV010000326.1:0-2750 GCA_049451755.1 Bdellovibrionota bacterium | reverse complement strand
CTTTCGATTTAAGGCAACCGAACCTTCCCCCTCAAGCACTGAGACCACTACAGGACCTGAAATCATGTACTCGACCAGCTCACCATAGAACGGTCGCTCCTTATGTACCGCATAGAACTCTCCAGCTTGAGCTTCCGAGAGTTGCATCATTCGAGTTCCAACAATGGTAAGACCGGCTGATTCAAATCGTGAGAGGATTTGTCCGATGACGTTCTTCTGAACTGCATCTGGTTTAATGATTGAAAGTGTTCTTTCCACTGCCATGAGTTTCTCCATCTTCAGTTGACCAATGACCACATGATAAAGAGCTTTCCCGCTCTTGTCACCTCCCAGCGAATTTTTTCGCAAGTGCATCCCCCACAGCCTGAGGAACTAAGCCACTCACATCACCGCCGTAGGGTGCTATCTGCTTGACGAGACTGGAGCTGACATACGAATACCGCTCGCTCGTCATAAGAAAGAAGGTTTCAATATTCGGTGATAGCTGGCGATTCATCAATGCCATCTGCGCTTCATAATCGAAGTCACTAGTAGCTCGAAGTCCTCGCAAAATCACATGTGTCCCCAGTTGCTCAACGAAATTCACCAATAATCCAGAAAAAGATTCGACTGAAACACGCTCGGGAAAATCAAGGACTCTTTGTATAAGTGCCACTCGCTCTTCAAGCGAGAAGAGCGTCTCTTTCTCAGGATTATGCAGAACGGCGACCGTAATGTGTTCGAAGATCTTCAGCCCGCGGGTTACAATGTCCACGTGCCCATTCGTGATTGGATCAAATGAACCGGGGTAAATTGCCCGATTCTCACCATATGCCTTCATTGCTCGTTACCTTTTAGACTATCCGCGCTTCGGCATTCTCACAGCACCCACGCACTCGTCTCAGACTCCAACTAGGCTCGCTCGCCATTATTGAGCATATCACCTGAGGATCCACATATTCTTCGTTCTTGCCGTTGTCTTTTATCTCCACAAACCCTTAGTATACGGTAGGTTTCTCTAACTATATGAGAAAATCAACCCTACATCTACAAGAGATCTGACTCATGGAACTTCAAGAACTCTCACGAAAACAGAAACGTCTAAACGACTGGTCCCAATTTTTAAAGGGGGAGGCCACTGGCACCACGCCTCTCGGAACACAGATGGCAGAGCTATTGAAGCGCTATCGGAATCTCTTAGCTCGATGCTGGGAAGAAGAATTCATCTCTGAAAATGAGCAGCATGCGTTGGAAGACCTTGAACGGCAACTTCAACAGACAATGAACGATCTCAGACTCTTTGGTTAATTCTGCTCGATATATTCACCATATTCGTCGCTGCCATACTCCTCAAAGAACTTTGGTAGGGGCAACACTGTAAGAGCATAGCTTCCATTCTTAACAGTGATTTCCGAGCTCCTATGTGAGCTAGCCACCTCCCATTCTAGGTTTACTGGCTCGAGCATAGGATTACTCGCCTGTCTCAACGGCAGAGAGACCGACATAATAAACGAACATAGCCCTACAGCAAGCGCCCCAACCCTTAGTGGGGTGAGAAACGAGAGCAAGGATACCCACTGAGCGATGCATGTCGTGCACAGGCCTACTAAACATTCAAGACGAACCTGCATCTTCGCGAAGAAGCTTTCAATAGAATTGATAAACAGCACGCTTTGACTCATCAATTTCCCTGTCAATTTTCGAGGTAGTTGAGGCTCCTCCCGAGAGTTCTCATGCGACTCGCTACCTGCTGCATCATGAGTCTCTTCGTCTCTGAGTTTGGCAGTCGTCGCTCCTCGACGCTTCAGTCGCGGAGAGAAACAGCCAGAAATAAGCTCCATAAGCTGCTTTACAGAACGAATCGAATCTCGCTGAGATACGTCACTCAACTGCGTAAGAACCATCTCTAGTTGCAATGGAATTTCTTCTCGCAGATTTTCCCTTAGATACCTAGCATCGGACATGAGTTCACCACCATCGCCATTGACAAACAGTCGATAGACAAGTCTCAGTAAGCAGGACACATCTGTCGACACAGAGGGCACCCCGTTGGGAAGAGCCTCTCCAGAAAGCTCTATAGCGAGTTCCTTAGAAGAATAGTCCTGTAGGATCTCATAGAGCCAGGAAAGAGGTGGCGTAATCAGGTGAGGCTGTCCCGAACAATCCAGTAAAATGTGATCTACCTCCAGCATTCCATGTGTCCATCCTCTTTCATGGATTGAGGCAAGTTGTCGTCCGACCTGCTGAAATACTTGCAATGCATGAGAAATTGAAAGTGGTGGACTCGAATTGAGCCAAACTCCCTCTATGAATGGATGAATTGAGACCAGTGAGTTCTCTATGATGACTAGGCGATGAAGGCAACCTCGGAGCCGTTGGTTCCATTGTGTAATGAGAGCCTCACTGCGTGAACTCTGAGAAGTCAGAACCCTAAAAGGTGGGAATCGAAAGAGAAGGAAGTGCTGATTATCTTCTAAGCTCGATGCCGAAAGTGTTTGCCCAAATCGATGTTTTTGGTTCTCACCAAAAATACGAAATTGCCCGATTATATCCTCTTTCATCACACGAATAGCTATTATTTTCAATTGGTTAAGGAGATCTCACACTTATCCTGCTACGAATCGTCGGTGTCAGCTCAGATATCGATAAAACCGTAGGAATGTTTCCTCATAAAAGGGAAAAAGCACTGTCACCTACGCCTGATTTTTCTCACTCTCTATGCTAGAAACACTCATCAGATACAATCACCTACGTGACGTGTGGAAGCCGAC
>JBMTVV010000325.1:0-2794 GCA_049451755.1 Bdellovibrionota bacterium | reverse complement strand
TCCGGAAGCCGCACTCCCGTTCATGACGATGCCAGATGCTGTTCGAGCTATGGTGATGCTAGCAGAAGCACCAGCAGAGAGCCTCTCTCAGAGAGTGTACAACGTGCGGGGCTTCTCGGTGACAGCAGAGGAGTTGCGAACGGAAGTGCTTGAGCATTTTCCGAACGCTGAATTGAGTTATGAGCCCGTTGCATGGCGAGACGATGTGGTAAATTCGTGGCCAGATGACATTGATGACTCTCTCGCGGGGCGGGATTGGGGATGGCAGCCTGAGCACGACATGAAACGGGCGTTTACGGAATATTTCTTGCCAGGACTCAAGGGGCACGAGCTGAAAGTAAGTGTCGGATAACGGAGAGGAGGAGCGTATGTACTCAGCAGCAGTGAAATCATCGTATGCGGCAGAGATTGAAGAGATTCAGTCAGCCGGACTCTTTAAGAAAGAGAGAGTCATTGTCTCGCCACAGGATGCGAATATTCGTGTTGGTACTGAGAACGTACTCAATTTTTGTGCGAACAATTACTTGGGATTGTCCTGTAGTCCTGACTTAATTGCCGCTGCAAAAGAAGGGCTCGATTCGTACGGACTCGGGCTATCGTCAGTTCGTTTCATCTGTGGAACGCAAGATATTCATAAACAGCTCGAGCAGAAAATTAGTGAGTTTCACTCAACCGAGGATGCGATTCTCTACGCAGCGTGTTTTGATGCTAACGGCGGAGTCTTTGAGCCACTTTTAGGAGAAGAAGACGCTATTGTGAGCGATGCACTCAATCACGCTTCAATTATTGATGGCATTCGGCTGTGTAAGGCTAACCGATATCGATATCGGCACTCCGATATTCCACATCTCGAGGAGTGCCTGAAGGAAGCGCGTGCAGCTGGCGCAAAGAAAATCATGATTGCAACCGATGGCGTCTTTTCCATGGATGGTGAGGTCGCAGATCTCAAGAGTATCTGTGACTTGGCAGACCAGTATGAAGCAATGGTGATGGTTGACGAATGCCATGCCTCGGGGTTTTTTGGTCCAACCGGAAGAGGTTCCGTCGAGCACTGCGGAGTTACGGGGCGGGTTGATATTATCACTTCGACTCTTGGAAAAGCGCTCGGAGGAGCCGTTGGAGGTTTTACGACGGGGCATGCTGAGCTCATTCAGTTACTCCGACAACGAAGCCGTCCCTATCTGTTTAGTAATTCGTTGCCCCCAGTGATCGTTACAGCCGGTATTGCTTGCTTGGACCTTCTGACAAAAACCTCTTCCCTACGAGACACGTTAGAGGAGAACACCAAGTTCTTCCGTTCTGAGATGTCAAAGCTTGGGTTTGCCTTAAAAGGGGAGATCCACCCGATTGTGCCTGTCATGTTAGGGGATGCCAAACTTGCCTCTGCAATGGCGGATGATCTCCTGAAAGAGGGGATCTACGTGATTGGGTTCTCCTATCCGGTGGTGCCGAAAGGAGAGGCGCGAATACGGGTTCAGCTATCAGCTGCTCATCAGCGAGCCGACCTAGAGCGGGCAGTCGCAGCATTTGAGAAAGTCGGACGAGCGCACGGGGTCATCTAGGATAGGAGTACTTCTTAACAGTATCTTGTCAGAACCGCATGAGGAGTCTCTCTGTAGTCTTCCTCACGAATGACACTGGCTCTCTGTTACAATCTAGTGTTTGATCGGGTGTAGTGTGTAGAGGAATCTTGGGGACGCTGAGAGAGAAGTCTTGGAGATACATGTAGTGTCACAGAGAAAGAGTTTTTCGTCATTAGAGTGGAGATTTACAACGAAGATGGAGCAAGGGATGAGTTCGCAGTGTTTACGTGTTGTAGCTGTTATAGCAGCGCTTTTCTGTATCGGCACATCAGCGAGCTATGCCGAGGAGCGTGAAGAGGTCCCTGTTATTGAGGGTCGAGCTGTCCTCGGATACGTTGAACATGTTTCGTTGGGAGACGGAGTCGAGGTTGAAGCGATCCTGAGTTCCGCGCATCAGTTTTCTGAGCTCAGTGTTACGAATCTTTCTGTTATTTCAGTGCCTGGAAAAAAGGGAAAACAGGCACGATTCTCTGTCCGTGGAAGGACGGGACGGGAGAAAGAGTTTACTGTTCGAATAGTAAATTCTGGGAAGAATCACGATCCTTCGGAGAAGAATGTAATCATTCGATTACCAATCTGTTTAGGTGGATATGAGCTAACTCCACATTTTCGCCTCGTAGATCGCTCTCGGTTTGAGCAGCAGATGCGACTAGGACGAAGGGCATTAGCAGGTCGGGTGACGATTGATCCATCTGCGACACACAGAGCCCTACCGACGTGTGCTAGTTTCAAAAAAGTTTCTGAGCCTGAAAAGTCTGAATGAATTCCTGCTGGATGAAACTCTTTATGAAAGGCTCTGTCGTGCGCGCGATTCGGTCACTGCTTCTCCTCATTGGAGTAGGGCTTGTCACTCTTTCGTGTTCATCGGAGATCTTCCGAGCTCCGGAGCGTCGAACGCTTGGGTGGGTTGAGCAAGTTGCCTTCCCGGAGTTTACAGCGCTACTCGATGCAAAGCTTGACACCGGCGCTGATACCTCAGCACTACATGCAGACCAGATACAGATATTCATCGGGAACAATGGCAAGCAGGTCGTGGAGTTCACCGTTGAATCGCATGACGGTCAAGATGCAACTCTGCAACTACCGTTGCTTCGGAAGGCAAAAATAAAGACGAAGAAGGGCAGTATTCAAGTCCGTCCAGTGGTGAGCCTAGGCGTGTGTGTTGGCGCTCGGTATGAAGAGATAGAGTTTACCCTCGTTGATCGCTCTCA
>JBMTVV010000324.1:0-2795 GCA_049451755.1 Bdellovibrionota bacterium | reverse complement strand
GCCGTCTCACTCGGACTGAAAGACGGACTAATTGCTCTGATAGAAGAAGAGCGGTAGCGGTACGAAGGACCTGAGAAGTTCAGGAAAAGGTCTTCAAACCTTACACGAAAAGAAAGAGTTTTACGCGGTGGTGCGGGCTGGAACATTTGAAAGAGTACTTGCCGCCACAATCAGCGCACAAATACCCAGATCAAATGTACCCAGCCGCGAGATGCCGACTTTAATTAGAAGGCCTCTTAATTAGAAGGCCTCTTAATTAGAAGGCAATGTATCGATTGGCCCACATCCGCCAACTATCTTCGATACAGAAACTGCTGGGTGCAGTAAGTAGTCGTAAGAGCAATTTTTTGATTTATTGTAAACGGCACCTGTACAACCGGAAAGAAAGATTCCGCAGCAGACGAGAGCCGCTATGATCAACGTACGCATAAAAACACCTCTTTTAAGAATGTGTGTAACTAAAGTCCCAATACGGTAACGAAGCCGAGAGAGTCGAACAAGATAGAAACCGAGTTCCGTCCCCCCTCCTACCCGCTCAAAATCAAAGCGAAAATTCAACTTTTTGTGCTGCAAACTCAATTACTTAGAGATTTCTGGAACTATTTTTACTACTCATTGTCTATTACAGGAATAACTCTTAGGTCGGACTATGCTGAAACCGCTACGTAGAGGGATGACTCACATGGAAGATGCCTCTGATGAAGAGCTGGTACGAAAGGCAGCCAGTGGAGAGGATGATGCGTACCGTCAGCTGGTGGCTCGGTACAAGAACTATGTCTTTGCAGTCATCGGGCGACAAATAGGAGATCGAAATACTGCAGAAGAGCTTGCCCAAGATGTCTTTGTAAAAGCTTATAAAGCACTCTCTCATTTTAGAAGTGAGGCCACCTTTAAAACGTGGCTTACAAAAATAACTTTAAATACCACTCGTTCTTACTTTAAATCCCGAAGATACAAGGAATCAATTCAAACTGTTTCCAATGAAGATGTGTCAATTACCGAACAAGGAAAACTTGCTCCTGACTCAGTAGTTACGAGAGAGCTACTTTCTGTTTTTCAACTGTGCTTCGGAGCCCTCAGCCCTTTGATGCAAGACGTCATGACTCTGTGTAGTTATCAAGGAGAGAGTTATGAACAAGCTTCTACGATGCTTGATATTCCAGTTGGGACGGTTCGCTCCAGATTAAACAGAGCACGTATCGCACTGAAAGAGTGCATGCGATCAAAGGGGGCACTGTAAAATGAGTAGAGAAAAAGATTTTTTGAACTATTTAGATGGAACGTTGTCTGTAGAGGAGAAGGCCCGCTTTGAAGAGGCTCTCAACAAAGATGCTTCTCTTCAAAGTGATTTTAACAACTACCAACGAATCGTTCAGATGGAACAAGAAAAAGCGAAAGAGCATTTTGAGCTAGATGAGAGGTTCGTTTCAAAGGTGATGGCTGAAATCAAGTATAAGCCATCCCTCTTCAGGAGACTTCTCATGGAAATAAAAAACCCCTCCCTCATGTTAAAGGCAGGTTTCGGAAGCCTAGCTACTGTAACCATCTGCTTTGCCCTCATTTATGGGCCTGAGTATCAAGCTTATCAAGCGGGAATTTCACAGCCTGACGCAATCGTTTCTACTGATACTTCCGAGGTATCGGACATGAAAGATAACCAAAGGGCGGTTAGTGAACCAGGTGCTACAGTACTGCACCCAATAGCAACTCCCAAAGCAGGAAAAAGCGAAAGTCAGATTATCCCTCAAAATAAGGAAGCAAGTCTGGATAGCCGAGCGCTCATTGGCGCAAACGAAGGCCTTGCCACACATTTGGAAACAGCTCGTCCTGACCTTTTAACAGGCAAACCTACTCAGGAAATGCTTCTGGGCCCGGGGCTGTCAGTTCAACAAGAGAACACTCGTTGGGATCTTCGGCAACCGTATGATCACTATTATGGGCGCCACATTGTGGAGAGTAATACAGAACGATACGGTGAATTCATTGAAAACAATCCAATCCTTACCTCAATCGAGCCAACATCTACCTTTAGTATCGATGTTGATACTGGAAGCTACACCAACGCACGTAGGTTTCTTCGCGCTGGACAACTTCCGCCGGCTAATGCCGTACGGATAGAAGAGTTCATTAACTACTTCGACTACGACTATCCAACGACTAAGGGGCAAGATCCTTTTACAGCAAACTTTGAGATGGCACCTTCCCCAGATGGAAGTGGAACGTACCTCCTTAAAATAGGAGTTCAGGCCCAAGAGAGTGGTTATGACGGAAGTGAGAAGCCTTGGAACCTTGTTTTCTTAATTGATGTATCGGGTTCAATGAATAGCGCTGACAAATTGCCACTCGTTCAGCGCTCCCTAACACTCCTTGTCAATAATATGCGGCAAGGAGATACACTGAGTATTGTTACGTATGCTAATGGGGCTAGAACAGTTCTCTCACCAAGTGGGATCGATAAGAAGAATCAGATTTTAGATGCCATAAATACGCTCTCGGCAGGCGGAGGCACTCATGGTTCAGCCGGGATTGACCAGGCCTATACCGCAGCAGAACAAGCCCTTATCGCTAATGGGGTAAACCGTGTAATTCTCGCCACTGATGGAGATTTTAATGTCGGAACCACTGGAACTGAAGAGCTGATCAAGCTTATTGAACAGAAGCGAAAAAGTGGAATTACTCTAACAACTCTTGGCTTTGGTACGAATAACTACAACGAAGCCATGATGGAGCAGATCGCCAATAAGGGGAACGGGAACTATTTCTATATCGATAATTTCTCTGAAGCGAGAAAGGTC
>JBMTVV010000323.1:0-2797 GCA_049451755.1 Bdellovibrionota bacterium | reverse complement strand
AGTACATGAGCACTCTCTCCTCCTATGGTGCAAAACCGCATCGATATGCTCTGTGGAGTCAACTTTTCTACAGAATCACCATAACAGAGATATGAAGAAGCACTCGTTATTCCAGGAGGTTAGGTATTAGGCGCCGATTTAGTCGACTCTTTTTTGGAATATCTGAAGCACTTCGTGTTGTTGCGGGGATCTCTCTAGGAGAGTTTCCCCAATCGTAGTCTCGTTACTGCACGATGAGTGCGATTACGAGACAGAAGGTTTTTGTGCATGAGATTTGTTAACCAACCGTTTTTACCCTCCTCTGCAGGTGTCCCTAGGGCTCGTCGGTCCGAATATGTTTCGTCCGCAATACACTATTCGTCCGCAATACACTATCGACAAGGGCTTCTTTTCCAACTGTCAGCATATCTGTGCTTTTCAGCCGTTCTTTGCGTCAGTCTTTATCGCACCGCTAACGGAGACGAGCGGATGAATACGAAGAAGGCGGAGACGACCAATTTCTCTGCTGGATTGGCAGCACCGTTACCGAAAGAAATTTGGGATAAGTCGATCTCTGAGCCATCAGGAAGATTCATACTCCTTCGTAGTTGGGATGATGAGAAAAGAGATCCAGAGGAAGAAGCGGTTGCAATCCGTGGTGAGGAAAAGCCTCTTACTCCAGCCGAAGAAAGTGAACCAGAGGGGAAAGAAGTTGCCATGGTCAATGAAAGCCGAGCGTCTATCATTGACCGGTACGGAGATCCGAAAGAGCAAGTGGTTATTACCCCTGATCAAGCGGCACCAAAACCATTTAAGGGAATCCACGCAGCACTTCAAATTGGTGATGAGCAACTTGCCTTTGATTATGCTCGGAAGCATGTGCGGTACATGGCGCAGTTTGAAGATCGGATTGGAAATCTGCAGGGACTGATTGCAAAGGCGATGGAAGCTGAAGGAATCGCAGATGGAGAGGGGTGGACAGCCGACCCTCAGTTTGCACGTTATGAAAAGTATGTTGAGAAGGCGCAGGAGGAGAAGCAGAAAGAGGCTGATCCCGTTTGGGATGAGTTTATTCTTGCACTTCCAGAGAAACATAGACTCCGTGCGACGCTCCCGATGAGTCAGGCAACGCAGTATGATGTGGTACGGGAACTAGAGCATCGAGAAGAATTCCGTAAGTATTTTCAGCAAAAGGCTCCTCAGACCCCCGATGGGAAGGTTGTAGTAACCTTATATGTGAATGCTAAGAATGATAAGGATTCGCTTCTTCTTGCAAGAGAGCTCTCGCGGGTGGGACAACACTCATTAAAGGATGAGGGGTTCGCATTTCACATTCGCTCCCTTCACTACGCATCAGATCATGAGTTAAAGAACTTTCAGCGGCGTTCAGGGCTATTTGGAGTCGAGGCCTCAGTCCTCGATCCAGATGGAGAGGCTCCGAATGGACCATATCCATTACTTACAATTGAGCTGCCGGCCCTCAAGAAAGAGTATCAGATTCATGGGATACGACGGAGTTACTTTTTTGAAGAGCTTCTTTCTGTGATGAGTGGGAGGAGCGTGTCATGAGGTCTCATCTGTTTTCTCTAAACTCGATGACTCTTCTCCTTTGCTTTTTTTTCCTGAGTGCTACTGACATACTCGCAAATCCTCTTATGTATGGTACCAATCCGTGGGATGAGGATAATTTGATCAGTACTATGGAGGGAGTCGGAGGGGCTGGGTCGTATACAACAGGAGAGAAGAGCTCTTCTGATGTAAATCTTCAATCATTTGAATCGGGAGAAAGTACTGCGCGTAAAGAGACGATCCTCGTGGGTGGTGACTATTCGAAAATGAGTAGCGCAGCAGCCAATGCACCATCACTCGTGCGACAAAACTTTAACTACTTCTTTAGCTCCCCAATGGCAGTTACACACAGTGCGGTTGCGATGACTGGCGGCATAATCCACCAGGGATTAGTAAAAGCACAGGAAGCGAGTCAGAGAGAGGTCCAGGGGGCGTTTCAGCAGGAGCAAGCATATCTGATGTCACTTGCTGCGAGTCCAGATGGAGCAAGGTTCATTGCTGCTTATAGAAATTGTAAGAAGCGGATTTTAGACGGTGGTGCGATTCCTGGTAACCTGGGTCTCTCTGTTACTAATTTTCAGGCAATTAAGCACTGTGTCGGTGGCTATGATGAGACTCCGTCTATCCCCGATATTCTTAATCCAAGTTCACTCAGTCAAGTAAGTCATGAAACGCAAGTGCAGTTAGAGGATCAGAATAATCGACCAGAGCCAATCTACGTCGAGAAGGAAGTGCGAGACAATAACGGTCTCATCGGTGCACTCAATACAGCAAGAGTGCGGTGTGCGTCAGCCACATATGATGAGGGACTAATACCCGCTTTAAAAGAGCCCGAGTGTTTTGAGAGGAGTCTTTGGGATTACGTCTATCACTTTGTGCCGAAGAGACCATTGAATGGATTAATAGAACGAAATCCCCTTAAGTGGATGTGGAGTGATGAGAAAGCCTTTTACTTTGGGAATGTAAAGTACACTGAGTATAAGAGGTTCGATTTTAGTAACAATTCAGCGCTCACTAATGAGCAGAAGAATGAGATTATCACAAGACGTGAGGCGTTAGCCCCCGCTAAGAGATGGGTTAACTTTTGGGGGCCAAACGGTGATTCGTTAAGTCTTCTCGGGATTGTTCCTCCAGATTATGAGATAGGAACGTGGAGCCCCCTTAGTGGAATAGAACTTATTCGTGCGGCGATGTTTCAAGATATCTATGGAGGACTCTATGCGTTGAGCATAAAGATGTGTGAGCATGC
>JBMTVV010000322.1:0-2798 GCA_049451755.1 Bdellovibrionota bacterium | reverse complement strand
TTTTTTGTCGATAGGCAGCAATATGTGTCTCTATCCCTCCAATGATAAGAAGGTGTGCCCTCGCGTAGCGTTCATAAATGTGGTGAAACCCCTCAATAAGGAGGTCTATTCCCTGGTATTTCTCAAGATTGCCCACGTAGAGGATAATTTCAGCATCGTCAGCAAGACCTGCTTCTTTTCGAAGTGATGGTGACATGTGGAGCGAGGTGGCCGACCCGTTCCCCGAGTTCTGCATACTTTCTGGAAGCTCAGGGTGCTCATAATCGAGTAGTGAGATGTCAGGTAATATTTGTGTTCTTTTCGATCCTCCTGATTTTGCAAGTGCTGCAAGCGCATCACATACGGGAACCACGGCTACACTGTTTCTAATAGCTAACTTCTCTAGCTTCAGGAGGAGGGGTGCCAAGAATTTACACCAGGGCATTTTCTCCGTGATTTGGAGCGCGAGACTCGAGTCCATATCGTAAATGTACGGAATGCCAATAATCCATCTGACGAGCAGTGCCATGAAGACTGACTCTTCCACTGCATGAATGGTGTCGTATTGGTCATTTCGATTTTTCCAAAGCTCTCTCAACACAGCAATGAAGAAGAATATATCCGTATACAGTTTTTTGAGAGAAAACCCGGGCTGAATCCTTGAGAGCCGTGGTATGGAGCGCACGCGCAGATGCGTAACATTCGGAATAGAGACGTCAATTCCCTCTTGGTAGGTCATGAGGGTAACACGAACATCGTGTCGCTTCGCAATCACCTCAGAAGCAAGCCGAACGGCAATGGGAGTACCGCGTTCCTGGTAAAATGGTTGTGGGGCGAGGAATAGAATTTTCATACGCAGAACAGGAGGATAGCAGCTTGAAAGCGTTCTGTCGCTTTCCGGCTACAGATTTCATGAAACGAACGCCATTCTGAAATATTTAGCTTAAATCATTGATCTTACTGTGAATCCTTGTCCGCCCCAAGAGAATCTAAGATTATGGTGAGAACCTTCTGAAATAGAGCATAGAGGAAGAGAGCAGCAATGGCAGAGGAAGAAGAGGAAGAGAAAACCGAAGGTGGCGAAGGGGCAGGGGCCCCCGAAGGGAAGAAGAAGAGTAAGCTTCTTCTCATAATCATCATCGCGGTAGTGGTTCTACTGGGTGGAGGTGGCGCTGCCTTTTTCCTCATGAGTGGCGGTGACTCAGGCGAGGAAGATGGCGAAACCGAAGTTGAGGTAACGGTAACGTACGGTGTCGTTGAGATGAAGCCGTTTATCATCAATCTTGCTGACAACCGTAGTTACCTGAAAGTCATCCTTCTTCTTGAGTACGAACCAACGCTCGTTGGAGAATTGCCAGAAGTAACCGAGGACGCTCCTGAGAGTCCCAATACTGGAGAGCGCGCCCCACTTGCTGGAAACTTACCTGGTAAATTACGAGCACGTGAACCCATGATTCGAGATGCTGTCATTGCCTTAATCTCGAATAAGCGAAGAGAAGATCTTATTAGCTCTGAAGGAAAAGATATTCTGAGGGAGGAGCTCCTTGAGGCGATTAATGATGCTGGAGGGCTTGAAGATGCCGCCGTCATTGCTGTTTATTTTATAGATTTTATTATTCAGTAGTCGCGTTATTCCCAGCCGTCATTCTCTTTAGGGTTCCTGGCTAGGAGAGCAGGCACTCCTTTAAGTCGATGAGGGTCGGGCGCAGTGAAGTGAATTCCTTTTTTCTTTGAAGGAGCTCTGCTAAGGGTAGAGGCATAGCCGGTGAGACTCCACATACCTCTTTTACGATACTCTCGAATTTTATTGGATGTGCGGTGCCAAGAGCGATGGCAAAATGTGATTCATGCTGAAGAGCAGTAAGGTGGTGTCGGGCTGCAAGCAGCGCAATCGCCCCATGTGGGTCGATAAGATAGCCATGTTCTTTGGAGCACCGTCTCATTTCCTCTCTCGTTGTCTCATCGTCAAAAGTATATCCGAGAATTTCTTGAGAGAGCGTGCCATGTTCTTTGTCGCACAAAACGTGCAGTCGTTCGAAGTTACTTGGATTTCCGACATCCATCGCATTTGAAATAGTCTGTTGTGAACGGATGGGCTGAAATTTACCGCTCTCGAGATAGCGAGGGAACGTATCATTTCTATTTGTAGCTGCGATGAGATGAGCAATGGGGGCACCCATTTTTCTTGCGATGAGACCAGCAGTCACATTACCGAGATTGCCACTTGGTACAGAAACAGTGATGTGCTCTTCGCGGGGGATTCCCATGCGATATAAAGAGCTGAGCGCTGAGAAGTAGTAGAAGGTCTGTGGGATGAGGCGAGCAATATTAATTGAGTTGGCAGAAGAGAGACTCTTCTTCGCCTGGAGGTCTGCATCAAGAAATGCCTCTTTCACCATCCGTTGACAGTCATCGAACGTCCCATCAACCTGGTACGCTGTGATATTTGCTCCATGTGTCGTAAGTTGCCGCTCCTGAATATCACTCACTCCACCTTTCGGATAGAGAATCGAAACCGTAATGCCAGGTACGTTCAAGAACCCATCGGCAACGGCACCTCCCGTATCCCCAGAAGTTGCAACGAGAATATGAAGAGCGTCTTCTCTTTGCTCTACGAACCAACCCATCGTTTGTGCCATAAAGCGTGCGCCGAAGTCTTTAAAGGCAAGTGAAGGGCCGTGAAAGAGCTCAAGAACACCGAGGGATTCGGTAAGACGTGTAATAGGAGCTGGAAATATGAGCGAGTTCCGTATGATCTTCGAAATCCCTTCGTGGGGAATCTCGTTTCCAATAAAGAGTCGACTGACGGTTTCACCAAT
>JBMTVV010000321.1:0-2809 GCA_049451755.1 Bdellovibrionota bacterium | reverse complement strand
GCTGATGTAGTGATGTTTTCTGGTTGTAATCACGCAATCTGACTCATACCCTAACGTCGCCAGAGCTGGTCTAACAAACTGTAACATCAGAGGAGACATTGCTATGGATATACGTAGAGATGACAGTATTTCGTCAAGCGGTAATTCACATGATGAGAGTCCCCAAAGCAGTAGCAAACCGCACGCTAGTGACACCTCACACAGCAAGAATCCACTGGTTCGTTCTTCATTTGGTAGCGATAGTTCGATGCATTCATCAGGTGGGAGCGCGAGTAGCCCTAGGCATTCGGTACTTTCCGTGAGCCTGACAGAGGTGCAAATAGATTCCAATATTCACCTCGGAAGAGAGCGCTTTGCTAAAGTTATTAAGACAACGCATGCATTCATAAGTGGCGAAGCAGCTGTTGTTCAGACAGCATTGCATACCGATGATGAGCCGCATACTGCTGGAGGGATGCGAATTGTTACGAGGTCCGCTGGAGATTCACTAGAGAGTGACGTAGAGGGGCGATTACGAGAAGTCGGTTCGCTGTCGAGTGCGATGACGTACAAGTGTGACTTAACAGGCTTGCCTTGTGGTGGTCAGAAAACGGTCGCTTTGTATACCGGTAGTCTCGAAACACTCTCTGCGGAGGATCGAGCAGATCTCCTTGCCCAACATATTTCTGAAGTTGTTCAACATGCTCCGAATACCTTGTTTGGTCCCGATATGGCGGTAGGAGAGGAAGTTCAAGACATCATTGTATCGCGTTATCCGCACTTGGCTAAGAATATTATCGGAGTGAGTGAAAAGCATGGGGGGCTTAGTATTGATAAGTATGGATATACAGCCCAAGGTGTTAAGGCAGCGATAGACTTTGCCCGCGATAGTGGCGCGCTTCAAGAGGGTAAGCGAGCTGTCATAGCAGGTTTTGGTGCGGTTGGTGCTCATACCGCTGAGCTCCTACACAACGATGAGTATCCCGTAGTAGCGATTAGTAATCGGTTCGGTACTATTCATAATAGTGGTAAAGCACTTCCGATTGATTCTATTTTTGAGGTTTGGAATCAGTGGCATCTTGATACAGAAAAAGGGGAGACGCCGACAGCATCGGGTGCTGACGAGGCAGTTATTCAGAGGTCAAAAGAGCTTGGTCTTATATTGAAAGAGAATGATACGAAAGCTCTATTGAGCTTCGAGGCAGAGATTCTTGTTCTTGCAGCAAGAACAAAGGAGATAGGAGCTAGTCAGGAGCTAGAAGAGTTACGGAAAGAAAATCCGGAGTCGATATCGATTGATTCAGTTTTTGGGAACACCTCATTGCGAGTAATTGCTGAGGGTGCCAACGCACCGCTTGGAGAGCTTGCTGAGGAAGAAGCGCTAGCAAAAGGAGTTATGATTCTGCCGGATACCGCGATTAATGGTGGTGGAGTAAAGGGATGCTATGAAGGTTGGAGTTACAGAACTCAGTCGGCGAATAAGGCTGCTCAGCAAGATCCACTAGATTACCGAAAGGCGATGTTTCGAGAGATACACGAGCAAGTAAAGACGAACCTCTCTGAGATACACCAGCAACTTCAAGCAAGAGGAGGAACGCTAAGAGAGGCGATGCTACTCGTAGCTCAGCGAAGGAGCGCAAAAAGCATCTAATCTAGCCATGCGCCTAGAGCAGAAGGACTCTTGAGTTTGACACCTGGAGGCTTGGATAAGCGCGCCACATCCCCCTATTTGCCCGATAACTTTACTTATCGGTCGTTTATTTTGTGTGATGCCCTTTGAAATGTACGGAAGGACTTGCGAGGACCCCTCTCCAATTTGCCAAGGGATGAGTACGGATATCGGGGCTAATATGGTCTTTCATGCGCATAAAAGATTTCAAGCAGCCTCTCATAGAGGTATTCAGACCGGCTGAGATTGTGTAGCTGCTTGAGAAGCCTTTTATCCTCCTGGCAGTAGTTCGATGTGTATTCACGGTATCGCTCAAGCACTAAGTCCACAAAGTTTTTTCCATCCTCTGGCACATACTCACTATAGCCTTTCTCTGCTGGTGTCCAGAATGAAACCATCCGTTGTATCGCAGCAATCGATGTCATCGCTTCTCCAATGTCCTTCTTGAAGTATGCGAAGTTTCCAAAGCTCATAGTATCGAGATCGCAAACCGTTCCTGAGATCGTGACATTTCTCGGATGTAATGATCCAGCAAGTTTTGGATCCGGTAAAGAGAACGACCATCCATGACTGTGTGCAAGCGCCATCGTCTCGGTTATTCGTTCAATAAACGGTGACAGTATCAATCTCGAGATATCGTAATCAGCGAGTCCCTTTCGTAGGGCTGTCAGCACTTGTCCGTATTCTTCGTCACGAACAGCTTGAACCGGAAGAAAGTTCTCTAATGGAATATTCCACGTATCACCTAATAATCGATACGTGCCTCGTAGAACGCTGTTACGAGAGTGGCCTTTTAATTCCATCGCAGTCCCGTTTGCAATCGCAAGGTGATCTCGCATGAGTGGATCCTTCCTTGAAAGATTGCAGTGGTGATTATAGAGGAGAAGGCTCAAGGCTTCTCGACACCGGAGGTTCGTCCCATCGATAATGTACAGGTATTCAGCGGGAACAAGCTCTCGCTCTTCTATTAAGTAATCCCCGAGTCCTTTATTCTTTGACAAGCCGAGCTCAAGAGCGAGTTCTGCGTCTGGTCGGAGGTACTCATCTGAATTGAGAAACTCTCTAATGGGCACAAGGTCTCCGGAGCGACCAGGAACATCTGTGATTTGCCGAATTGAGTGTGGAACCGGCACGCCTGCGAGCGCCCCTGTCGCACGAATT
>JBMTVV010000320.1:0-2809 GCA_049451755.1 Bdellovibrionota bacterium | reverse complement strand
TCTCCGAGCTTGATCGCTGGGCAGTAGAAATTTTACAGCAAGCAGGGAAATCAAATCCAGTATAAATCTCATACAGAGAGCAACCAGTGGGCACTACATAGCAATGACCCTGCGCGTTGTATCCCTGAATATATTGTCTCTGCCTGTCGGCTCGCTATGCTTCTAGGATCCCTGTCAATTTCGAGAATCTCAATACTTACAGTAATGAATCGTTAATGAATCATCGCGGAAACAGATCAGTCCCACTCTCTTCGTTGCCGTAAGGCCTTTCCGAATTGAGGTCTTTGCGAAATGTTTGAGAATCGTTTAGTGCTTCGGTTTTCCCTGTTGATTCCCACAAAAGTTGTTCTCTTAGCGATATTGTCTTCGTGCTTTCTTGGAGCCTCTGCTCGTCGGAGCTGTACTCCTCAGCCCTGTGGCTGGAGTCGCTACTATCTGTCTTGCCATTGAGTGAAATCTTGTTACGTGTCTTGAGCTCAATGGTTGGATGCTCACCACTCCCAGAGTAGGAGAGAGAGAGTTTTTCTTTTACACCAGGGGAAAGTCGTTGATCTACGGCCTCAAGAGCATCCTCGTAGGCCTCATACGTTGAAACAAGTGAGTTCTTCATAGACTCTAACTTATCGAGAAGCTCTTCACTCAGGAGCTTTTTTTCCTCTTCATGAGCTTTCCTTGCTTGCTCCTCACCACTTCGATAGGCCTCTTCTACTGCCTTCTTTTTTCGTATGCTCTGAGCAAACCACCCAATAAGAACGCCAGCGGAGTAACAAAGGATTACGAGAGCGATGGTGGAAATTGGAAATTCAGTCATATGGAGACTCCTGGGGATAATACGAACTCAAGACCGTATTCCTTTTGTCGACTCAGTTCAAGAAAAGTTACCTGGAACGCTCAACAGCTTCCGTAAGGGGTTGTTCTCGCTCCTATTGCCCCCATGAGAGTCTTTTGAGTGTGCCATTGCATCTTACTATCGGAAGTGCTGAAGGGAGAGAGACTTCTTCTCTGTGTAGAGAGGAATGGGTATACTAGGTACAAGGTTGGGGAAATTGCTTCATGAAAGAATGTAGAGAATCCCTCCCTGTAGAGAATACTGTTATGCGTATCACGTACCTGTTCTGTGGCTATCTCTTCCTCTTTATCGGAGCAGTGGGAGCTATTGTCCCGGTACTTCCTACGACGCCATTTCTCATTATTGCAGCGGGATGTTTCTCTCGTTCGAATGAAAAAATAGAGCGATGGTTAAAGACTCACCCCGTTATCGGCCCTCCTATCTGTAATTGGCAAGAGTTTGGATGCATTCCTTTTCGGGCTAAATTACTCGCCACTATGTTGATCGCTTTTAGTTTGTATGGAATGTATTTCTGGAGCCCACTTCCCGGACAGATGCAGGTAGCGAGCGGAGCTCTTGTTGCTATTGGATTGATGTATGTGTGGACACGACCCTCTACAGCACCTCAAACTGCTATAAAGCAAATTGCGGTGCTCGAAAATCTTGAGCGCAACACTACTACTTCTCAAGCCACTTCTCAAGCCGCAAGGGAGATGCATACTTCATGAAATATGAAATGCGCATCGTACTGCTTTCCAGTAGCTTCTTATTTCTTACTACTATTTCTTATTCTGCATTTGCAAAATCCCTCAGCGAATTTGAAGTTCTACTCGTTCAAGACATGCGCTATGAAACTCCGTCTCAGACAAGCGAGTATAAGGCGCATGCAGAGAACGAGGTCATCTTATACGTCACCTCCTGGTGTTCTTCGTGTAAAAAGGCAGAACGATTTCTCCGCAGGCATAATATCTCTTTTCAGAGGTATGATATTGAAAAAGATATGGCTGCACTCAACCGATACCGTCAGTTTGGTGCACAGGCGGTGCCTGTTATGCAGGTGAATAGGCAGCTTATAGTGGGATTCAATGAAGTTCGCCTACGACAGGCACTCAACCTTCAGTAACGGTGTTGCCCCATCCCCCCCAGTAAAGGTAACTCCAGTAAAGATGGCAATGAGAGACTATACCTCCCGTACTGAGGGACACAGTTTTTTCAGCGTACATGTTGCACACACTGGATTTTGTGCTTTACATACTCGTCTACCATGAAAAATAAGCCAGTGATGGAGATTTCTCCAGTCAGAGGGTTTAAATTTTGCTTTTACCTGCTCCTCAACGGCCTCTCGATCTCTTCTCGTCGCGAGTTTAAGCCTCCGAGAGACTCTATATACATGAGTATCTACTGGGAATGCAGGTTCAATTCCTTTCTCAGAGAGGATAACATTTGCCGTTTTGCGACCCACTCCTGGAAGGCTCTCAAGGTGTTTACGTTCGGTGGGAACAAGATCAGAAAAGTCGGCATGAATCAGCCTTGCTGTTGCGATGATATTCTTAGACTTCGTCTTAAAGTAGTTGACCTGTCGAATGATTCGTTCCACCTCTTTAAGGCTCGCCTTTGCAAGACAAGCAAAGTTTGGATAGGTCTCAAAGAGCTGGGGAGTGACTTCGTTAACCTTCCTATCAGTACATTGAGCCGAAAGAATCACGGAGATAAGCAGCTCATAGTCATTACGGAAGCAAAGCTCTGATTGGGGGTTGGGATAGAGACGCTTGAATTCTTTTAGTAGGTGAGATTTTTTGCCCTCATCCCAATGCTTTGATTTTCCGGAGCTCTTCACCAATTGATTTCCTTTTCTTCTGTCGTTTCCCGTCATCTCGTGCAAAATTACGGGACGGAGCGGAAGTTTGTATGTCGTTAGAAGATACCAAATCCTTAGCACAAAAGTTGAGCAAACAGCCACCATTGGGCCCTGTTCGAGAG
>JBMTVV010000319.1:0-2813 GCA_049451755.1 Bdellovibrionota bacterium | reverse complement strand
AATAATTCCATCTGGCCCGGCGGCACGTTGTGGATTCCCGTCATCTGAAGGCCCCTTCAACCCCCGAAGGGCATATCGCTTCAGGTTTTGCATGCCCCTATCATCACCGTACTGGAGCGCAGCACGACCAACTTCCCCACTGGCCGTTTCATACTCAACAATTACTCGAAAACCGCTATCGAGTTTCAGAGGGACACCATCTGAGAACCGTTTGCTATCATAGGCAAGCGATACTCCAGCAGGAATAAATGGAGCTTCCTCAAACTTCTCGGCTTTAGCTGCAACTGGCTCTACTGAAGACTCTGAAACTTCGGCATCCCCTGTTGGCTCAGCTCCTGAACTTACCACTGGCTGTACCGGAGCGTCGACAACTGGCCTCAACAGATCCGTTTTCGGGTTCCAACGTAACAGCACTCCCTCTTGATTCATGAAGGTCACTTGAAGCTCCTTTATAGGCTCCCCTACACCAATCCGCACTTCATCCAGTGCACCCTTGTTATCCTTAGCAATTACGAAGTTAAGATCTGGACCCGGTACATAATTACCATTAGCAGTTCTTTCAAACTCATTTCTTAAGTTCCATGCACAACCGTCTTGGAGCATCTCGATTGAAGGCCCAAGGGCTTTTCTCACTTCCAACGGTGTCTTTGGACCAACTTCTGCCTCACCTTCAGGACTGGTAGCCGGGACGTCCCGCCCAATGGGCGTCAAATCGGTAACCCCTAATTCTTCGCTTCCCCAAAAAGCAGCAGCCGCTACCACGATTGCCATCGCTTTCTTATTGAAAAAACTTTTCTGCGGCTCGGGGCTCGCTGTCTCTTCTGTAGTCGGAGAATCTGTCGGCTCTGGCATCTTTTTGGCTCCTCTCAATAGCGTTACTGACTCGGATTACTCCTGAGCTCGCTTAAACCACCCACAAAACGCCTCTTTCGTCTTGCTGAAGCTTTCGATGGACAGCTACTATCCACCTTGGAAGCATAGTTACACCTCCTAGTTATGCAAAAAAAATTTGGAATGTGCCGTACGAGAGCTCATACCAGTCGTTGAGAAGAGGATTTTTTAATGCAAATTAAAGCCATCGCTGCCATGGACGAGGGAAGAGTCATTGGAAATGAGAATGCTCTACCGTGGGATATACCTGAAGACATGAGACATTTTGTCCGCATGACAAAAGGGCACTCCGTATTGATGGGAAGAAAAACCTTCGAATCGACTCCCCTCAACGCTAAACCGCTTCCGAACCGGTTAAACATCATTGTAACGAGAACCCCAGAAAGTTACGAAAGTACCACCGACTCACTCATCTACATCTCTGACCCATTAGAATTCATAAAACAGTGCAAGACCGGAGATATCACCCTACCTTCAGACTCCCTCTGGGTCATCGGTGGAGCCAATATCTACGAACAGACCCTTCCCTTATGGGACGAAGCGCATATTACCCTCATTAAAGGTCAGCATGAGGGAGACGCCTTTTTTCCCTCGTTTGAGGAAGAGTTTGAGCTCGTGTCAGAAGAGGAAATTGAGCCGTGCTTCTTCCGACATTACAGAAGAAAATGAGGACTCTTGGCTCCCGTTAGTATTTCTGATACAAACTGGAGGCCGAGAACTGCCTTGTTACGTTGGAGTAGTTGTTAATCGACGCCATAAGGTGAGTAGCATTCGGCGGATATTATACGATAGTGTAGTGATACAAACATGTATCGTGCGCACCCTTAGCTCAGTCGGATAGAGCACTTGGCTTCGAACCAAGGTGTCGGGAGTTCGAATCTCTCAGGGTGCGCCATTTTTCCCCTTTTTGCCCCCCCCTTTTTGACATTACTACCTGCCCGCGTTTGAGATTTCTTTTTGGTATCTCTTTTTTTGCTACGAAACCTCAGCTCCGCAAAAGATTTCTGCCCCAAGGGGGCTGCACTCTCCCCCGAAACTTTCGCTCCCAAAAGATTTCTGCCCCAAGGGGGCTAACGATAGTAAGCGCATAGATCGCTGCTCACGATCAGGGAACAGAGCAACTGCCACGGCATTCGCGGACACCGTTAAAGATTACATGATGAGTTGTCGAGCAATTACCTAGACGGCAATTTTAAACTTGATATGTGGATGAGCCTCGTAGCCTTCAATGGTAAAGTCTTCATACTCGAACCCAAAAATATCCCGCACATCAGGGTTTAGTCGCATGCGAGGCAACGGGAGCGGCTCTCGTGTTATCTGCTCTCGCGCTCCTTCCACATGATTCGAGTAAATATGCACATCTCCAAAGGTATGGATAAACTCGTATGGAACGAGGTCGGTGACCTGCGCAACCATCATCAGCAAAAGGGAATAGCTCGCGATGTTAAACGGCACTCCGAGCATAAGATCTGCGGAGCGTTGATAGAGCTGAAGACTCAACCGATCACCTTTCACATAGAACTGCATGAGAGAATGACATCCTTGCGGTGAGACCTTTGGCTGATCCGCTGGATTGTAGGCAACTACGAGATGACGCCTGCTATACGGGTCCTCCTTTAATCTCTTGATGAGGTTTCCAATCTGATCAACCTCCCCATCAGGCCCTTCCCACCGACGCCACAACTTTCCATAAATCGGACCCAGCTCTCCGTCCGCATCGGCCCACTCGTCCCAAATGGAGACCCCTCTCTCATTGAGCCACTGAATATTTGTGCTCCCCTTCAGGAACCAGAGAAGCTCAATGATAATCGATCGAAGGTGGAGCTTTTTTGTTGTCACCATCGGGAAACCATCTTCCATAAGAAATCGTAACTGTCGGCCGAAAACCGAATACGTGCCGACGCCTGTTCGATCGGTACGAA
>JBMTVV010000318.1:0-2816 GCA_049451755.1 Bdellovibrionota bacterium | reverse complement strand
CCGCTCGTATATGTGAAAGCCTCCGTAGACTGCTGAGCGATCTTGCTCATAGAGCTCCTGTGATAGGGTATCGTGGTAGGTGAATTCACGTAAGAGTTCCGTGGGGAGAAGTTCTCCAATTGGAGACTGGGAGCCGGCAGTGCGAAAAATGATTCGTGAGCCAGATTCTCCAGCTCGTGCAATTGCTTGCCAGAGGTCTGTTACCTGCTGCTGCGTCATCCAGTCTTGAGAGTCTAGGAAGATAAATGAATTCAGCGAGCCCTCGGGGGCGTTCTGAATAAAAGCAGTCGTAGTAGTGATGTCTGTAGTAACTCGATCGACTCTACGCCGGATATTGTCGTAGTGCTCCTCCTGCAGATAGAGCGGAAGAGCACCCTGCTCTTGAAGATTGTAGCAACGTGCGAATGCTTGCCACGCAAAATAGTTCTCGCTTACTGGGAAATTACATGCGAGTCGTTCTGTCCTCCGACGATAGACGTCAACAATACTCTCAGCATCTTCCTTGAGGGCGGTGAACTGCTGGGGTGGAATACCGAGACTGTACACCATGACCGGTAATTTCCCGAATGTTCGAACGATCCAGTGATTAAAGGTAGGCGCCAGGTGACGCTCGAAAAGAGCGCGCTGTTCTTCAAGTGAAGAAGCATTGAGGATTTTTTCAGGAGAGCATTTCGCAAGCCTGCACAACCAGTGGAGCATCCGAATGAAAAATCCAGAACGGGTATAGTTGTAAAGATTTTTCGAGAAAAAATCTATTCGACGCGAAGCACCGAGGCGAAACATGGAAGGAGATTCCCAAAATTGCCTCGCTTCATCGTCAAGGTGCGGACGAATGTACTTTTCGTAAGCGACGAGATTCTCAGAACCCTCAGCTGCCCCGAAAAATTGCAGGAGCGATGGATAGTCGGGTAGGTGTCGAACAGCAGCCAAACGGAGTCGGGCGAGTTGCATATGATTTGGATTCAGGTCGACTGCATGAATTTCTGCTGGATCATAGGCGAGGTAGTTGAGAAGGTTGCATCCACCGGAGCTAATAGTGAGAATCTTTGAATCTGGTCCGAGCTGCAATGCCTCGGCATCTACGACGGGGTCTTCCCAGATCTGGTTGTATACCATTCCGTCAAACCAGAGGCAGAAAAGTTTCTCGAGAACACCTTGTTTTTTATTAAGCGTATTCTGTTGTACGGCACCCTTGAGGATATTCTTTGTGTCGGCCCGGGCCGGTGATGCTTCTGAAACCTGCATTCTCGCGGTATCTCCTTACATGAAAAAAACGTGGACATGAAAAAAGTAGTAGGTCCTACCAAAGCGCTACACGTAAGAAGCGCTACAGGTGAGTAACACCGTCTAGCAGGTTGCTACAGACAAGAGGGACAAGCGGTGCAGGTATCTCTTCTGCGCCGGTGCTTGTTTTCTCGTGTACGCAAACCTCCTTTCCACTCAAGGTGGCAAATTGTACCTGAATTATTTCAAAATGCCGAGAGGATGAAAAAAATCGGTAAAATTCACTAAAATGGGTCGGGGATGACACAAGGTATCGAAATAAGGTGGGATGGTGGTGATGAATCATTGATGTTGATTTCAAGAAATCTCATACTGAAATACTGACTCAGAGTCGAAAATATGGGATGTTTTTAACTTCAGTCAGCCCAATCAGTAAGAAATATATCACTCAATGAGTCGTTGCAGGAAAAAGAGGTAAAGACTTCACGATATGGAAGATATTCTCGAGATTTACGGTGGAAAGCCTCTGAAAGGAGCGGTGGAGGTAGGTGGAGCCAAGAACGCAGCTCTCCCGATGATAATCTGCTCTCTTTTGACTGCCGATTCTTGCCGCCTACGAAATGTGCCCCGCCTACTCGACGTCGACCTTCTTGCCAAGCTCATCGGACAGTTAGGTGGTAGCGCTCAATTCAGGGAGCGAAATGAACTCTCGATTTCCATTCCGTCCTTAACGAGTCACGAAGCGAGCTACAGCCTCGTTAAATCGCTACGAGCATCGTTTTGGGTTCTTGCACCGCTGTTAGCACGAGGTGGATCTGCTCGGGTGGCTATGCCTGGGGGCGACCTCATTGGAGCAAGGCCGGTCGATATTCACCTTGAAGCACTGCAAGATATGGGCGCAGATATTCGAGTGAAGAATGGAATCGTCATAGCGGATGCTCCAACAGGGCTGAAGCCAGCGGAGCTTTCCTTTCGATTCCCATCCGTCGGAGCAACTCATCAGATATTGATGGCGGCCGCTGCCACACCGGGTCAGACGGTGATATGTAATGCTGCTCGGGAGCCAGAGGTCGTTGCAGTAGGGGAGTTGCTGTCACAAATGGGTGCTGAGATAGAGGGGCTTGGTTCCTCCGAGATTATCATTAGAGGTAATGATTCGTTAGGAGGATTTGACGCCACAGTAATTGGAGATCGCATTGAGGCGGCATCGTACTTACTTGCGGCAGTAGCAGCTACAGGTTCAATAACTGTGTCAGGTGTTTTACCAGAGTACTTTGGTGACTTTTCATCCGTGCTCGAGCAGTTAGGTGCCGAGGTTAGCTGGGATACCAGTAATCATGCCGTTACCCTTACCATGCACGGACGACCCGATCCGATAGAGATAGCAACAGGTCCGTTCCCCCTCTTTGCAACCGATATACAAGCACCACTCCTGGCAGCATTAACGCTTTGTAACGGAGAGAGTGTTATCTCCGAAACTGTCTATGAAGGAAGGTTTGGTCATGTGTCGGAGCTCTCCAGACTTGGGGCAAAGATATCCCTCTCTGGTTCTCGAGCAGCTATTCAAGGCGTTCCGTGTTTGACAGGTGCCG
>JBMTVV010000317.1:0-2830 GCA_049451755.1 Bdellovibrionota bacterium | reverse complement strand
GTAAACCTATTTGAGATCAGTTGGGCGTAGTGCCGTAAGCGATTGTTATCATTTAATCTTCTTCTCATGAGGTCAAGATCTTTCGGTATTTCGGTGCTAGGGACTTCGGGGAACGTTTTTCTGAGCATCCTTTTGCTTCCTCCTCCATCTCAATCGAGTAGGAAGCTCTAAACAAGGTGAGTTTTTCCAGGTTCTTTTTTTGTTTTTCCACAGGTGCCTTCTGGCATGAAGGCGCGAGCACTTACCAGGTCTCTTTTGTTCGACTGGTCTCAGGTACGTCTTCATATACTGTGCCCTTAAGTGCTTTTTCGTTCCACGGTTTTTCAAGATAACCCCTTTGTTTTGGGCTTGAGGCTTTATCGGGCGTCATCTGACTCATGACTGTAGTGAAGTCACCGCAGAGGTTCAGCCAGATAGCAAGCTCATGGTGTCTGTTGGGAGGTTCTATGAAGGAAAACCAGGTCGAGATGAGTGATATAAGGGAAGAGGTTCGGAACGGCCGGGATGCTGGCCAAAGGTCCAGCTCTCTGTCTTTGAAACAGGTAGCCATACAGCAAGAAGGTGAACGGGGGGAAATACCTCGTCAGAGTGAATGGCACCAGGATTTATCGAGTTCCACGAGTAAGCGTCTGCAATCGATATTAGATCGATCATCTCCAATCACAGATTTTTCTGTAGCCGCGTTCAAGATCAGATCGCTTATTGGTATATTTCTGAATGATAGCGTCAATGAGCGCGAATGTATTGGTTTTCACAATCAGAGAGAGAAGGGGAGCCAAGTTACATCAGTATCAACAGACTTGCTTCTTTCATCATTTGTCGCGTTGAGAGCATTTCTAGAGAGTGAGCTCGTTCACTCTCAGAAAGATGAGCATATTACCCAAATCTATTGCGATACACATCATAGTCTTGAAGACGTTATCGAGATAACTCGTAAAGCATCGACTGCAGAGGGAGGAGTGCGTGAAGAATATATCGAGCCACTTGCCTTTGAGCTTTTAGAGTTTCGAGCAGTTCTCGTATCAAAAGCCTTGGAACTAGGAGCTCATATCGTTAGTAGTCGAGTGCAAGCAGAGGTGTCTGTAAATACTATCGAATCGGAGCCTGAAGCTTTGATTTTGACTATTCGGGAAGACTCACTCCTTCATCAAATGCTAGAGCGCCAGGCGGAATTACGAAAAGAGGTACTGCCCAGTATTCAAAAAACAGCACTGACAGTTGTTCAGCACTTACTCGCTTTCATTGAGAAAATTCGGGATCAAGACGCGCAGCCTATTGGGTTTGATCCAAAGGGCATGGGGAAGCATGATCCCATTTCAGCTGAGGTAGTCCTCGATAATCTACGAGAGACCTTGTATCAGTTGGATGATCATTTTGAAGCACTTTCTGAGGAAACGCCGATGGATGTAAATTTTCGAGCGTATCTTCATAACATGAGTCACTTTATTGGTGTCTTTCGCATAGCCCTCATTCGGCAAAAGAGGAATGGGTATATTCCGGAGGGTGCATGTGAGGTTGTCCAACAGCAGGCGCAGTATACCTTTCGGGAAGTAACGCAGGCAGTGAAGCAGCTCACCACAATAGCGAATGTGGATTTGTTCGAGAGCGAGAGTGGAGGTGTCCTTCGATCAGCTGGGAAGGTTGCCTAATAGGCTGATTACAAAATAGCACTGTTACTTCAACAAATTGCTTATCTGAAGCGGATAGTTGCTTTACTGAGATGGTGTGCCAGCGATTGAGATAATGTACTCTCTCGCACTTCCCGGTGGGTGCTCCTCCCATTGAGTGATGGTCACCGATCGCTTGGGAGGTTCTCCTTTCACGGAGACAACCGTGAAACAACCATTCTCTCCTGACGCCAACTCAATATAGCGAGGGAAAAATATGAAATCGTGCCAAGGCATCAGCGCTTTGTAGGCAGCCTCTTTTGCTGAGAAAAGTCGAACTGGCTCAATGTGTTCTTCCGCTTTGGATGCACAAATCCGTTTCCGGAATCCGTTGGAGACGTCTCTATTGACTTGCAGATCGAGACCTATGGGGTTGGCCTTCGCATGCGCGAATCCAATATAGCCCTCGGAGTGACTGAGCGAGCCGTAAATTCCTCGTGGGAACTGTGGAGCTCTACTCGTTGATGGTAGTACTGGGGCGATATCACCGAGTGCGACTCGAATCAACCTGCGTCCCGCCAGAAACTCGTTGCGGCGTTTTTTACTAAGAAGCGTGTTCGCATATCTTGTTTCGTCATCGTGGATTTTCACCATTGATATGCCCTCAAAGGATGAGAGGAGGACCGATGGGGTGTTTCCGAGCTGTTGGAGAGCGTCTCGTACTGTTATCTCAGGCATATCTACCGCCAAATTCCTTTTCCATTCGATAGCGTTGCTCCGACATGTAGCTCAATGTACACTTCCACAGATGGCAAAGATACCTCTGAAATCTCCGAAAGAAATCGAATATATGCGGGCAGCATCGCGTATCACTGCTGATGTGCTCGATGGTGTAGGCGAAATTATAAAGCCAGGGATTACAACTGAGCAAATTAATGTTTTTGTGCACAACATGATAACGCAACGAGGTGCGATACCTGCAACGCTCGACTACCACGGATTCCCGAAGTCAGCGTGTACCTCTGTCAATGATGTAATCTGTCACGGGATCCCATCGCCGTATGAGACTCTGAAAGAGGGGGATATCATCAATGTTGATGTTACCTCTATAAAACATGGATACCACGGGGATTCGAGTCGAATGTATTTTGTTGGAGGTGAGGACGCTTGTTCAGATGAGGCCGTTAGACTGGTTCATCTGACCCGGGAAGCGCTCTATCGAG
>JBMTVV010000316.1:0-2834 GCA_049451755.1 Bdellovibrionota bacterium | reverse complement strand
AGAGAGCAGACCACTTCTCGAGCGAGGAGAAGAAGCCATCCGGGAAGCTCGTGCAAGGGGAGTTGAGGGGAGAGCCGAGCTGATTCACTTCCCGTGCCGTGATGATGTGCAAATATTCCTCGAACAGTCAGAAGGTCAAGGGCAACTCCTCCAATTCGATACCTCACTTCCAGACACTGTGGTCATACTTTTTACGTAAGAATATTGAGCAGTAGGCTTTCCTCCCCTCCTCTCCTCAGGGACATCGGGGAATGGGGACATCGGGGAGTGGCACATCGAATTAAGCCTATTTTGCCGGTGTTGGATGCACATGAAGGTTATCTTTTAAGGTGTAAACCGTTTCCTATACGCAGTGTCCTACCAATATGATTTCAGCAATAAATTCAGCCGCTTTTCTACTCGCTCACGAGAATTTGATTAGCACCTGGTGCAGCAGTACCTTCAAAGGCAGGGAAAAATAAGGGGGTAATAGAGGATCACATGGAAGACCATCTGCACTCACGAGAAAGGGGGCATGAGCCCTGCGAGCAGCACCGGCTTGATCAGTTTGAGGTGCGGGTACAACGAGAGACGTTTTATCCAGAACTCGTAGCGGACCTGCTCGGGGTATGTGGGAACGAAAAGCCACACTCTTCGATGAATTACGCCATAGATATCCTCAATGAGCGGCTGGATTTGGATTTGCATCCTACTCGGCAAGAAGTTCTTAAGATGCTCTCTCATGAGCTCCTGAACGCAACGCGATTCGGCGGAAATATCTTTATCGAACCTGAGCTCGGGGAGAATTCTGCTGTCCATTCGTGTCATACCGCTATCTTAATGAATGAAATCTTCCGACGAGCTGGGCTTCTCGATGGAGAGAAAGTCACCTCAGAGGTAACACACCTTCGACGGTCAGCTACTGAAGCATGCCTAATTCACGATATGGGAGAGCTGCTCGGTGAGTTTAATTCTCTCAGTCAGAGAATTGCGCACTCATCACTCCAAGAAGATGCAAATGTTGAGCGAGAAGTATTCGAAACGGCACTTCGGCTTGCACTCCTCGCAACTGATGGATACAGCCGAAGGAATATCGGACCACTGATTACCTTTTTCCGTGAACTCGATGACGTAAGAAAAGCTGCCGGGATAGCAAGTCACGAAGGTTTGAGTCCAACCTCAGAGATTAGCGATCTCTTACAACGGTTCAATGCTCCAGAGTTTGCTTTGAATTCACGCCTACAGTTGCATGCTGACCACTTTTTGAAGCTCTTTGATATCACTGAAATTCGGGATGAAGCGCAAGCAACGAAGCAAGATGTCTTTCTCGGGTATTTGGTAAAGACCATAGAACATATCCAAGGTGCGAGACACTTTACCCGATTTGCACACAAGGGAGAGGGATATGAGCAGGTGCGACTCTTTTCACGTACCACCACAGACTTTGAACTTACCTCTATGCCCCGAAACCGTTCGGACCATGAGTTGACTGTGCCAGCTGCGCTTGCTTCAAGTGCTGATGTCATTGGGGTGGCAAAGTATGTTGAGAGTAGCATCGGTCACTTGTACCAGTATGCAAGTACTCCGAATGAGTATGCACTTGCCGACGCTGCACGAGACGCTGGCTATCAGACTATGATGGAGGTCTTAAATGCAATGAGCCCACTCGTTGATCGGGGGCAAGAGAAGATTCGAAAAGGTATTGGCGATCTTACTAGCGAGGTAACGAATGTTGAGCGCGAGTATGCGAAGCGGAGCGCGAGTCATAGGGCACTAGAGATAGCACTCCGTGAGCAGAAAGAAGAGCTTCTCCATGAGCTTCGAGCGGAGCGAAGGAGCGGCGATTTTCAGGCTCGTCGAGAAGACACACTCTCTGATATTGAAACAAGAGGTAGGTTGATGAGTGTATATCAAAAGGCACTTACCGTCGGCTATATTCCGAAGCCACAAGAAGTGCTCCTGATGCACAGAGAGCTTCCACCCTCGCTAACGCCCCTTGAGCCACTCCGGATGGATTGGTGGCGCGCCGTTACGTAAGGTCTATAGCTAAAGCGAGATGCAGCTTCACAAAGCTATAGTTCACGGCTCTGTCATTGCATTATAGGCAGTATCCGCCCAGTTGAAACTGTGTGAGGCCACGTGATAGCGTTCCCCAAAGAAGAGGGCGTCTCCTACCCCTTGTTGCGCATATCGAGAGAATTTTATGAAAATAGCCATTCAGGGTGCACGGGGTAGCTTCAATGAGCAGGCGCTGCTTGAAAACGAGCGTCGCTACCTTCCGGCTGGTGACTCGCTTGAATTGGTTTATGCACTCGTTACTGCTGAAGTGCTTCGACTTGTCCGGAGTGGAGAGGTCGAACTTGGACATTTTGCTCTTAAAAATTCTATCGGTGGATATGTTCAAGAAACTCTCGACGTTATTGGTCCGGGCAGTGGATATGAAGAGGAGTTTGAAGAGCTTGGCTCGCATGCCCTCCATATCTCACACCACCTGATGGCTCATCCAGAGGCGAGGCTCGAAGATATAACGCACATCTATACCCATCCACAGGTGATACTTCAGTGCCAATCGACTCTTCGTGAGAAGTATCCCAATCTCATAGTAGAGGAGTGGAATGTCTCACCCGCTCCTTCAAGGGTAGCAATTGGGATTTTGAACGGAGAGCTCGAAAAGCATGTGGCGACCCTTTCCTGTCGGGATCTCTCCGATAAAGTCGGGCTAAAAATCCTCGATTCTCACTTAGAAGATCACGATGATAACTACACAACATTTGTCGTCATTAAGAAGCGCTAGTTCTCGCGAGTAATTGTGGGCGGCAATGAAGGGGGGCTGCATCTTAAGGCCTCGGGGTTGT
>JBMTVV010000315.1:0-2835 GCA_049451755.1 Bdellovibrionota bacterium | reverse complement strand
GTTTCCGGTGGTAGGCCGGGATATGGTGGTGGGAACATGCCTGGGGGGAATTGTACCTCTGTTTGACCGGCTCTGAGGCGCTCAGAGGCTTCCTTGAAAAGATGATACTGTTGAAAATACCATTCATACCACTTCGCTCTTTTCTTACTGCAGATACACAATACACGAGGTCGGTGTGAATTTTCATCGCTGGTTTTGTGCGATGTGGGGTGGCTCCGCTCGGCATTTTAAGGAGAGCCTCTCGACCAGCAAACCCGAGGCCTTGTTGTTTTCGTTTTTGGACAATTTGTACTCGACGTTCCTCAAGCTTTCGATGCATGAGAAGTGAGTACTCTTTTTGCGTTAGATCTTCATAGCCAGGTAGTCGCTCGTATTGGAGCGTCACTTCTGTAATGAACTCCTTAATCGAAACTGAGGAGTTAAATCGTTTTGCAGAATTATATGCAGCCCAGTTAGTAACCTTAAACTTTCTTTTTACTCCGTTGACAGCATCGTGAAAGCAATTATAGCCGGGATATTCTGATATTTTCGGCACCAGACCATCCTGTACTGGTTGGAGCACCGTATAGAAAAAGTATTCTTCAACATCTTCATTTTCTGGAAGAAATTCTTGTGAGTATCTTCGAGCCCAAAAACCGCCACCACGAAATTCAGCACAGTAGCGAGGGACGGCCCTTGCTACGCTCGAATTGAAGTCCCGCATAAACTGCGATCGATTCGCCTCTGGAAAGAGTGCTGGTGAGTGAATGTGATTTCCCTCTATTGCTAGTGCATAGAGCGATACGTTATAGCGCTCAGCATATTTGGCGGCATAACCGAGAATTGCAAGCTCCAGTTCTGGATTATTCACAAACCAGAGCTCGCTATTTCGACTCCTCGTAGTAAGGAATGAGGCTAGATGTTTAGATTCGATTCTTGGATGATATGACATACATCCACTAATCGCAGACTTTTGAAAAAGGTTTCCATCTTTGGATGAAAAAGAGAGCCTTCGCTATTTTAAAGTAGCACAAGGTCTCTGAGAAAAAGGAATTCTCTCGGAAGTTATTGCTGTGGTACAGGATATCAGTGGATATTGTCGTCAGAGTGAGACTCTGAGGTTTCTTCAAAGTCTCTCGCTAGGGCGTATATTGCCTCTCTAAGCTCATCAGCAAGCACACAAATAAGAGTTCCAGATTGAGAAACACCTGCATCAGCATGGACCGTCTCCTTCGCAATCCACTCGGCAACTGATTCCAAATGCTCTAATCGACTAGAAATGTCCATCAATCTCGATAACGTATCCATACAGAACCCTTCAGCAAATCTCATCTTCTCTACGTCCTTTGGATGAGCAACAGAGACTAGAGGATTCGTTCTTCATAAGCATATGATTTTATTCTACGTTTACTCGCTTAGAACGGGCTCTACCCAAGCACCATCATGGACTTCCAAGCATACTGGACCCAGAAAAGCACTCTTTTGACTCCTATGCGTAATAACCCTTACTCATTTTTCATCGCTGAAGAGAAATTTAGAAAACCATCGCGATATGAGATGACAGTATAGCTTGTCCCAAAATTTTTCAGATCACTCATCTGTTGCGGCGTTAAAAGAGGCTGTCCTTGAGTGAACATAGCAAGTGCACTCTCTGCACTCTTGACGACATTAACTGCTTGCTCTGAATTAAAATACGTGAAGATAAGTGGAGAGGACCCAGCGCGCGATTGGATTGCTTTCGGTAAAGAGTCTTTTGTCAAAGAGGTAGGTTCATCGTTCGCGATACCAAGAAGCGCTTCAATGCCAGATTCCGAGGTCGAGAAAAGTAACGTTTGCCCATGAGTCGCAAGATATGTCCCAACACCAAGAGGCGAAAGGCGAAAATCTACCACCGTTCCCTTAACAGTCTTTGTATCCCACTTTGTGATCGGAATCTGCTGCAGGTTTTCTGAGAGAAGGTTCTTAGTATTATCAATAAGAGCTTTTATATCAGTATCACTAGATAAAGAGGCTATGAGTGAGGGAAAGAACGAGCTCCCCTCGGCAGGCAATAGACCAAGAGAAATCTCAGATATGTTGCCGAACGATTGCATTTGCTCCTTTATTCCCTCAAAGATAGCGGTATCTTCTGAGGTTGCATTGCCCTGCTGTAACGAATCCTCAGTCAGAGAGCCCAGGGCGCGAAAAAATCGACCAGCAAGCGAGATGTAAAAAACGGCTTGCGTGGGAGTCGCGCCGAGTTTCATAGCGCGCTTATCTTTTTCCGCTAAAATTGACCATATCTCCTTATTCTTTCCTGCCTCTTCCTCGAATAATAGCCCAAAGTCACTGCTCGGCATATCATCGAACGTTCCTTGCATGGTAATCGTGCTGATGGGGAAGTGCTCCAGAAACGGTAGAAAGTTTTGGTTTTCATCCGCTGTCCCATTGCCAGTCATCAATTGAAGGAGCTTGGTTCTCAGTGGCTGTAGATTTCCGAACATGAAAGCGAACTGTTGGCCACTTCGATACTCCTCTTGAATCCTCTGGAATGATCGTAGATTTCTTATTCGCTCTGCACCTGACTCCTCTTTCGTTATCTCAGTTTGAAAAGCGCGACGTAAAAGCGCTTCCGATGAGGCGATGCTGAACATGGTATCGCTGACGGCGATATATGCGGGGAAGTCGAGTGATGCTGAGTTTGCTGGTTCGGTAAGAGCGTGGAGCTGAGGAGTCGCTAAAGGCCCCTCAGTGGCGCTACTTGCCTGAACCCGATCGCCTAGGAAGGATGACGACTTTTGAGGAGTAATCTTATATCCGATCAGAAACTGCCCCTCCAATGCCTCTATAAGTGTGCCTTCCGCTTCAAGAGCTTTA
>JBMTVV010000314.1:0-2843 GCA_049451755.1 Bdellovibrionota bacterium | reverse complement strand
TATTCGCTCAACGGGAAACCCGTAGTGTTGCGCATAGTAGTCGCCGATGGAATAGGCATCGGCGACTACCTTTGAACCGAAAAGGAGTGAGCATACCTCTCCCAGTCGATACCACCACCGACCCAGTATCCCCCACTTACTCCGTTCACGTTCAATGCCGTCCACATTGATAATAACGGGCATTCCAAAGATCCTTGCAATGGACGCGAAGATACTATTAGCCGCATTGCACAATATGATTACATCAACCCGTTGGAATATGAGATACAAAAAGGCGGTCAGAGAACTGAGTGGGGTCTCTACATGTTTTCCAAACCAAGTCCACGTTAGGACCCGTCGGACACCCTGAAAATTATCGACCGACTCATAGGGGAACTTGCTGGTTCTTCCAAAAACAACAACGTCGTGACCTCTCTTCACGAGACGGGTTGAAAGCTCCTCTGCAAAGGTCTCAAAACCGCCATATCTACCTGGAATACCACGAGTTCCAACGATTGCTATCTTCACCTACTTCCTCGTCTATGATGAGCCACTAGCTAGCACTCACTCAAAATAGGTCACTGGGAACCCTATGACAACACCCACGTACGGTATCCACCAACGAATTGTGCTGGCAGCAACCGACGCAATCAGCTACGATCCAACTGGGGCTTGCTGGTATGACCGATTCATCGAGCAATTCATCATCGAGCACAGCGAACAAGAAAAGAGCTGTGCCGAAGAAAAGTGCTGTGGCAAAGAATCGCACAGACAATGAGGGGCACCCTCCGTTAACAAATGAGGGGCACCCTCGGGGAACTGACTCCATCATCCATGTCACGCAAAGACTAGGCATCCGCACCGATAGCGATCAAACCTCACACCGCACTCCACGAATCAGCTTTACCCCACGAACAAGGCTTAACTTAGGTTCGCCCTTCTCCGCTTTGCAGCTGGCGATTCAATCTGCCAAGAACCCAGCAAGTGATTCCTCACTCTCATCCGTACCTCCATCAATCTTTCAACTCCCTGAAATGCTCTCCTACTGCCTTTCATCGGATCTATCAACCCTCCTACACTGCTCTGGAGACACCGAATCCATACTCGGAATCCCAGAGAAAAAACTCAGAACCCAAGGTGGGCTACTCATTCGACATGTCCATTTTGATGATCGGTTTCGTGTGCTCAATTCGCTAGAAGAAGCTCTCCTGAAGAGAACTTCACTCGTTTTCGCATATCGTTGGACTCCTCCCAATCCAGCAATTCACAGTATACTCATTAATCACTGTGTTGCCTCTCAGTCAGACATAGGAGAAGTCATTACTGGCACACTCTTTCATGTCTCTCCTCAACTCCAAGAGGAACTCAATCTTCTCTTCGAGCGTGGTAATTTACCGACAGATCTTTCACACACTACGGGAGATGGGAAACCACACGCACTCATATTTTCGACCCTTCTCGATGAGGAACTCAGGTGTATCGGCCCTGGAACAATCCATAAGAGTTCCCATCATTTCGCAAACGGTAAGCTGGATCCCAGTGAGGACTCTCTCACTAAAGACCAAAAGAATAGGTGCCTACCATTTCTTCCATGGGAGCAGGAGCGAGAAATTCTTCGTCAACTTGCCGCTCGCATAACACCAAGACTCACCAAGCGCTCACATCAGGATGACCCGCGGCAGGACTCAGCGAGTGAACACCTATTTCATCGCGATACCGTTTATCTCGCAACATTACGCCGCATCGAACAGAAGACTTTCTCGCCACATTTTGGCTTTACCCTCAAGGATATTACCGAACAATTTCTTCAATCACATGAATTGAAGAGCTTGCGTTACATGCGTAATTCTCTTAGCGCAGCTAAATCAACTCTCACTGATGCAGAGAGAGGACTCGATCGTCTCCTCTCATCTGCAAGCCTCAATCCAAAGATTCGAGAACAGCTCTCTGAAGCGAAAGAGGATATCGCAGCCTCACTCAGCAATATTAGTCAACAGATGCTTACTCCCTTTGTATCTGGCAAAGAGCTTCTGCTCGAAAGTCTTGGTACACTCTCAAGAGAGTTAGGATGTGAAGTCGAGCTACACGTCCAAGTTAAAAAACACTCTCTCTACGTTTGGCGAAGCATTGCGACAATACTTATCGAACAACTCGAAGCAGTAAGCGCTCAATTACTCCCAGTGGCAAATCGCTCACAATGCATCCGCATTATGCTCGATTCAATCGAAGATAATACTCTCCTTCTTGAACTCTATTTCTTCATTCCCCAGGCCACAAAAGAGGAGCTCAGCGTCCTGAAAAAGCACCTCGATTCACCAGAGAACAAACGAATACTGCATCCAATGCTGACCCTACAAATCCTTCCTTCCTTCACCCGCAACAGTAGCGCCAAAGAGTCCCTTTTGGACGGAGGACCTCACCTACAAGTGAGGATCATGGCTCTTGGAGCTATTCATCCTGGTAATATGGGATCAACTCTAAGCGACGAAACATAGGTCGAAGTGGGATGAGTCGCCTCGAAGCTTTTGGTGATATCCTTCACATCCAGCGGATAGTCAAAGCACGAAAGATTGATAACCATCTGATTACACCGCAATTTTTCGGCAAATAGGAAGCTGCACTCACATCGACTGCTGTATCACACTCAACCACAACCTTCTCATAACATTAGCTAAGGATAAGCAGCTGATTTTATGGTAAACTTTCGTAGTTTTCCTAATTTTAGAAGCGAAGTTGTCTCGAGTACCGACTCGTTAAAGGAGAGTTCGTCTTCTTTTCAGGAGGGACTCTTGTATGCGAAGAACAGGTTATGCTCCAGTTAGTTGAAATAGCCTTCCTAGAAGGCGCTCAGATATATTTTGGGC
>JBMTVV010000313.1:0-2849 GCA_049451755.1 Bdellovibrionota bacterium | reverse complement strand
TTCAAGATATCTATGGAGGACTCTATGCGTTGAGCATAAAGATGTGTGAGCATGCGAATGCAGAAATTGCGTTACTTAGCGGCAATGAGTATAACGGCTTAAATCTAGGGTGTGAGTTTTGGGATGCTCCTCTTGATGCACAGTGGAGCACTGGAAATGTTACGGTACCAGGGCTCGGCGTGCAGGCACCGGGTTGTGAAGTAATTGGATCGGGTGTTGTGGGTCCTCCTGCGCCACCTTGGGCGAGAAGGATTTTCCCACCCGCCAGTCAGACTACCGGTAGCGTCGATTATGAGTTTCTCTGGCCGTCACGATTGCGGCTTCCAAATTTGGCAGTTGGCGGATTGCCGGGGTTTGCTAGTAGTGACCGAGTGAACTGGCAGCCTCGTCGATACTATGAAAACTGGGGAGATATCCAAGAACTTCCTACAATCAAAACCTTACTTCAAAACCTCGAGCTGACAGAGCAAGAAGCCTTGATGCTAAGAGATATTCTCCTTCATGAGATTCTGAAGGATGAAGAGATTCCGAACGATCCAACATCTGGCAAATACCAGTGTAATGAGATCCTCAATGGGGTGTCATACGGTGAGATCATGGAGTTTTCAGATGATAAAACTGCAACACTTCTCAATGATGCTGAATGGTGGATTCCGACACATGCTGACTATAAAGAGCCAAAGTCCTCTGCATGGCCAATTCGGTCAAAGGTGGAGACTCCTCACTTTTACACTACAGCGTTACCATTTGCATCAGAAAAAGAAAAAGAGATCTCAAAGCGGATAGCCCTTTTTTATAATTACGCAAATCTTCTTGGAAAAATGCGTGCTCTTAGCGTCGTTGAAAAGCACCTTACTTCTTTGAACAATCAGGTTAACAGTATCAAGGAGTTCCCCGAGCAGATGAAGGATGCGGAGCGGTTAATCCGTAGCCAACTTCCTGGAGAGTCCGTGGGTGCTTCGATGACTCAGCGGACACACATACGAGATGAGCTTATTACTGTAAAAGAGATGCTCCAAGATCTGCATCTAGAGTTAAAGAGTGCTGCACGCTTTACGGATAAAGCTGGAAAACGTCGAAACGTAGGAGCAGGAGCGGGGTCATAGTGGACTAAGGGTGATAGCTTCATGAGGTTTTATGAGTTGTTTGCGGATGAAGAGGTGATGGAGTGAATCTCATTGAGTTGTTTCAATTAGGCAGTGCATCACTGGAATTTTTCATTCAGTCTGCTATTAACACGAATAGCGTTAATCCCCTAGACGGAGATTGTGGAGATTGGATTTTCTATGGCTCTGCATTCAATGCTATTACTGCTGCATGGGCAACTCTTGGATACTACGCGCAGGCTGATATTTTGTGGTACATGAATGCCGGGTGGCAGAAGTTCGCTATTTTGCTCTACACCGGCGCCGGAATTGCAGGCATTGCTTCAATGGCATTTGGGCAACCGCCAAAAACCTGGGTGTGGTTTTTCATTGGTCCTGCTGTTTACTACTTTGCAATTGATACGAGACAACCGGCTGACGGTGTTGCCTGGATGATAGGCTCGTACGTTCAGGATCCAAATGAAGTATGGAAGCAGGCTGAAGCCGGCGCGGTAAACTCTGGTGTGGTGAGACGAGGTGTCATCCAGTTTGACGCGGAGGGTCCCAGTGTATCAGGCGGAATTGAAGTCTCAGTGCCGTTTTTAATGTTGGACTCGATCGTTAGTGACACCGTAAGGCAACTCTCTGTCTGGTCAGGAGCGCTCTCGCAAGTCAATCCCTACCGTGATGGGGGCGGGCCCAATAGTAGATCTACGAGTGTTGCTCTTGAGAATCTTGCTCCTGAGTACTACTTTGGAGAAATTTTGTCGTCAGAAGAACAGTGCCAGGCGAATAAGGTACACTTCTCTGCTGTATCGAATACGAAGTGGACCTATCTCAATTCAGTGACTCAAGCAGAGCTTGGAAATACTGATGCACGTGATGCGTTTGCGCGATTTATGGCGAGTGAGTGTGGATCACATTTGAGTGAATCAGTAGACTTTACGAACTACGCAAAGGCACTCAACTTTAAAGATCGAGACTTGCCCACCTCAGTTCTGTCTCAAAATACTGATCCAGCTAATCCAGCCTCGGACTATACCAAGCTTCGGCTTAACCTCGGAAAACAACGTGTACCAACTCCTCCCACGTTGAGGAGATTACTTGCTGAGTCAATTCAAACAAACCAGGCCAACGCAGGAAGTAGTTTTCTTCGTTCTGTTGATTGGTCGTTGTCGAATTCAGGAAGTCTCACACAGTGCGGACAACAGCAAGGGCCCGCTGATATCTGGTTTGTAGAGAATGTGCTCTCGCGAGATCTTATTACGTGTGATGCGTATCTGTATATGTTGTTGCTGTACTTTCGATATGAAGCAGCCGTTATCTTCTCACAAACGTTTCAGTCGTCAGGTCCCACAGGATGGTGGCCAGAGGATCTTACCTATAACATGTTATATGGCTGGGATATTCCCTTCGATGAGCCATCTCAAGGGGGGAACTGTGGGTCTACGAGTACAGGAATGACCATCGAAGCTCAGTACCAGTTCGTTTACAATCTTATCCTTGCGCATCTTTTTCGAAATGAGATGAATCGTCTTCCTGAGCTCGTTACCGTCGGAAAAGATAAAACGGAGGCGATTATTGATGATTCGCAACTGTACAACGCAAGTATTGGAAGCACATCAAAGGCTGCAGAGGTCTATACGTGGTCGCTCATGATTCCATATGTACAAGGGATACTCCTCTACCTCTTAACGATGGCATTTCCAATCGTCTGTATGCTCATGTTGGTACCTTCCTGGATGAAGATTATCGTTACATGGA
>JBMTVV010000312.1:0-2813 GCA_049451755.1 Bdellovibrionota bacterium | reverse complement strand
TCTGAGACGAAGAACCTCGAATCAATTTTTAAAGAGGTATCACATCAATAATAGAAAAGCCTAACTATCCCCCTTAGAAACATAGTGAAAAGCATCTCTATCATCTGTAAGGAAACGACTCACATGGATACGGTACTTCGAATTGCAAAAAAAGAGTTAACCAACTACTTCTCCTCTCCTGTTGCGTTTCTCTTTCTCGGTGTTTTTCTTGCCATAAATCTCTTTTTATTCTTCTGGGTTTCGCAGTTTTTTGCGAGAAATATCTCCGACGTGCGCCCGCTCTTTGAATGGATGCCCTTACTCCTCATTTTTCTTGTCTCGTCGCTCACCATGAGAATGTGGAGCGAGGAGCGTCGTTCCGGTACCGTTGAATTCCTTATGACCTTACCGGTATCAACGCCACAGCTCGTCTTTGGTAAAATGCTCGCCTGTATGGCCCTCATCGCTATCTCACTCGCACTGACTCTCCCTATTCCTATTTCGGTCTCGATGCTAGGGAATCTCGACTGGGGCCCAGTTATGGGAGGCTATATTGCGAGCATTTTTGTCGCGGGGTGCTACACGGCGATTGGTCTTTACATTAGCGCGCAGAACTCAAATCAAATTATAAGCCTCATCGTTTCTGTGCTCGTATGTCTTACACTCTACCTAATTGGATCTCCCTTACTCATATCATTGGTAGGCAACAATGGCGTAGAGCTACTACAGGCTCTAGGAACTGGCTCACGTTTTGAGTCAATTACCAGAGGGGTACTCGATCTTCGAGATCTCTTCTACTACGTCAGCCTCATGGGGATATTTCTAAGTCTGAACATCTTCTCTCTCGAGCGGATTCGGTGGGAAAATCAGCCAACTGTCTCAAACACCACCCAATTATGGCGGAAGGTGACACTCCTTGTGTGCCTCAACTTTCTAGTGGGGAATTTTTGGTTATCGTCTGTACACTCTGCGCGCATTGATCTTACCGAGTCTCAGATGTACTCAATCTCTCAGACTTCTAGAAACTATCTGGATAATCTCACGGAGCCACTCCTCCTTCGAGGTTACTTCAGTGAGCGTACTCATCCGCTTCTTGCTCCCCTCGTACCACAGTTACGAGACTTGCTCCGTGAGTATGCGATTGTAAGTCGTGGGAAAGTACGGTCTGAGTTCATAGACCCAAAAGAAAATCCAGATCTTGAGGAAGAGGCGAGTCAAAAATATGGGATCAAGCCCGTACCATTCCAGATTTCCGATAAGTATGACGTCTCATTAGTAAATTCATACTTCGATATCCTCATCTCGTATGGTGACCAGTACGAGGTTATTAACTTTCGCGACCTGATCGATATTCGAGTGGCAGGCGAAGGTGATATCGAAGTTCAGCTTCGCAATCCAGAATATGATATTACTCGTTCCATTAAGAAGGTCCTCTTTGGATTTCGCTCGCTTGAGAGTCTCTTTGAAACCCTCCCAAAACCGATCACATTCGAGGGCTACATCTCACGCGACGACATCCTACCAGCTGAGTTAAAGGAACTGCGAAGCTCAGTAGTCGAAATAGTGAATGAACTGAGTGAATTGGCTGATGGGAAATTACAGGTTGAAATCAAAGATCCTGAAGAAGGCGGAGCACCGTACGTTCAAGAATTACAGGAAAAATATGGAATAACGCCTCTTCGAACACTTCTCTCCGCTCAACCATTTTTCTTCTCGGCAGTGCTGAGCACTGAAGGGAAATCAATTACATTACCTATTCCGAACGCGGAAGACTTCTCGTCAGAGTATGTACGAAGAACACTCGAATCGGGCCTTAAGCGCCTTGCTCCCGGTTTTGTCCGGACGATTGGCGTTGCCACCCCGTCTTCTCCTGCCCCGGATCAATTCTCTCCACAACAAAATCAAAAGAACTTTTTCATGTTGCAAGAAGTCTTACAGCAGGAATATGACGTCGAGCCGATCGCACTTGAATCGGGAACGGTTGGAGAGGCTATAGACCTACTACTCATCCTCGCTCCGGAATCACTTTCCGAAAAGGCGCTCTTCGCCGTCGATCAGTTCGTCATGAAAGGTGGTACGGTAGCAATAGCTACCTCTCCGTTCCAGATAGCACGAACACAAACGGAGCTAAAAGCAGAGAAGAAACCTTCTGGTCTTGAGGATTGGTTAGAATCCATCGGAATATCATTTGTAAACTCTTTCGTTCTCGACGAGCAAAATGAAGGGTATCCTGTGCCCGTGCAGCGAGAGATTGGAGGTGGATTCACGGTCCAAGAGATCCAAAAGGTGTCCTATCCTCTCTTCGTCGATATCCGTGCCTCTGGGATGAATCAAGATTCACTCATCACCAAGGGGCTCGGGCAGGTAACGCTCAACTGGAGCTCGCCAATAACTATCGCTGAGGAAAAGCTGCAGTCCCAAGAGATCACCCGTCTTCTTGAAAGTTCAGATGATTCCTGGACGGCTGACCTTGATTCTCTCATACCGGATCAGGCTCTGTATGGACCACTCGGATTTCCAACTGGCGAAAAGAAACCACATCTCTTAGCGGCAAGTATTGAAGGACAATTTGCCTCCTTCTTCGCGGGGAAAGCGTCTCCTCTTCTTAAAAGTGATGACCCAGCGACGAAAGCCGATACCGATTCGACAATCGTATCAGGAGTCTTAGAAAAAAGTCCGAAGTCAGCTCGGGTCATTGTTTTCGGATCGAATGAATTCCTCACTGACCAGACGCTTCAGATATCAATTGGGAGTGGGACTTCACGATATCTGAATTCACTCCAACTCATCCAAAACGCCGTTGATTGGTCATTAGAAGATCGGGGGCTACTGAG
>JBMTVV010000311.1:0-2851 GCA_049451755.1 Bdellovibrionota bacterium | reverse complement strand
GTTTTGCGTGCAGTCGTGAGCGAACATCATCAGGCATTTCAGTCTCTACCTCTGGCACCTCGCGTCCGAGCACTCTGGCGATGTCAATCACCTGGTGATAGAGCTCAAGACCATCTTGGCACTCAGTGCACTTTTCAAGGTGGTGTTCAACCTTCTCGTGAAGGGTCTGAGAGAGGTCTCCCTCTACATAATCCCCGAGAAAGCGCTCGAACTCTTCGCAAGAGATCTCTGGTTTCTCAATGATGAACAGTTCAAGTGGAGTAAATTTGCACATGGAAAGACCTTCTTTTGTTACTACGATTTGCTCAACCTCTTCCCACAACCGTGCTGTTAGTGATGTTCTTCACCATCTACCAGCTCAACGTATCACTCAGACTCCGATACAGCGGAGGCCCTAAAAAACCAACGAGGCTCTATTTCTCCCCGTCTTTGATTGGATTCACCTGCGAAGAAAAGGGTGCAACTTTGTGACAGGTTTTTGACATTTTTGGGACAAATCCGATTCGACCATCGCAAGCTATTGAAATAAATACATAAATAAGCCGCTTACAATCAGGATGGACGCTCACTTTGTGGAGTATGCTTCCTCGACACGGCTCAGAAACGAAGCATTGAAGAGCGAGCCGAGCATGCGGGGAAACGGTTAGGCAACGAACTTATACCCGACACCATGAACGGTGATAATTCGCTGCGGTTGGGTGACATCTCGCTCTATCTTCTGCCGAAGCCTCGCGATGTGATTATCAACTGTTCGGGTGGAAGGGTATGAATTGTAACCCCATACTTCATCAAGCAGCTCGTCTCGACTTACCACGGACCCATTTTTCGCAACAAGATACCGCAGAAGGCGGTACTCTCGTGCGGAGAGCTCTATTGGCTGTTCTGCCCGCTCTGTCTTGTATGCTCTAAAATCAACAACAACATCATCAAACTCGACCTTATCAACTTCAGCTGATGATTGCGTCCGCCTCAGCAATGCTTTCACCCGTGCCACGAGCTCTCTCATTCCGAACGGCTTTGCCAAATAGTCATCTGCACCAAGCTCAAGTCCAAGCACTTTATCAACTTCAGCACTACGCGCGGTAAGGAGAATCAGGGGGGTAGAAATACCTTTGTTCCGCAGCTCCTTGCAGGTTTGCAAGCCATCCTTTTTCGGCATCATTACGTCGAGTATGAGCAGATCCGGACTGTGCTGATCAACGAGAGAAATCCCTTCCTCTCCATTACTAGCGACGACTACTCGGTACCCTTCCAGCTCCAGATTCAGCTGCAGGCTACGCCGTACAGATTCATCGTCTTCAATGACTCCGATCACACTATTCGACACGAAACCGACCCATTCACTTATCTGAACTCAATATCCAAGAAATACCCAAGCGGTACAACAAAAAGCCCTCGCTAGAGCAAAAAAGCACCTGTGTCGCCCACAAGATTCGGACTTCACGCCCTCCATCTTACATAAAATCAAGTCTTTATAAAGATTTGATTTTTTAAGGCACTTGTCAATTTTGAACATGTTCCATCAATCCAAGCAAGTTTCGACCTTCGCCTCTATTAAAACAAATGCACCGCTCTACTCGGGAGGCACAAAGAAAATAAAGAGGGTGAGCCTATCTATCTGTTTTTACTTGTTATCTAGAACAAACTTCGGGCTCATACGGACTACCCATGCTAACGGCTTCCGTGTTCTACAATGTTGATTATAGCGAGATCGCTCTTTTGCGTGCGCTTTCCCTCACACATGCACAAAGTTCCGAAGAAAAGTTCCCGCCAAATACTTGATTTGAATAGCGTTCATCGTTAACGTTTCAGGCTCCGGTTCGCTCCGTTAGAGACAAACGAAGCCGTCAGGAAAAGTGTAGGGGCTAGTGATACACTGCTGCTATGAGCAGTAAGTGGTGCCTGCTAGTAGTTAAGCGGAATGAGATAGCACTCAGACAAAAGGGACTGAGTGAAGAACAAGAGTCGGCCAGAGCGTTAGAGATTTTTGGCGATTGAGATTTTTCTAATAGAGGCGAAAATGACAGAAGAGAATACAACAAATAATGAGAGCGCATATGCAATTGTCCGAGTGGGCTCTCACTCACACAAAGTAGCGATTGGTGACCGTGTCGTCGTTGAGTGGTCATTCACAGGTAGCAACAAAGAAGAAACAGGTGTTCCTTCTGAGATTGTTTTTGAAGAGGTACTCCTTTCAAAGCCGGAGAGCGGCACAGCTGTCGTAGGGACTCCTCTTGTTGAGGGTGCCACCGTTACAGGAAAAGTTATCGGCACGAAGAATGGTGAAAAGCTTACTAGTTACAAGAAGACTCGTCGTCAGGGATTTCATAAGAAGAAAGGACACCGCCAGACGTTCGTAGAAGTAGAAATAGCTTCTATTCCGTAAAGGCTGTAGGTAACGAAAACAGGCAACAGAGAGATATTAGCGAGGGGATACAATGGCGCATAAGAAAGCAGGTGGAAGTTCCAAGAACGGTCGCGATTCGCGAGGAAAGCGACTCGGAATTAAGAAGTTTGGTGGAGAAACTGTCCGAGCAGGAAATATACTTGTTCGTCAGCGGGGCACAACCGTACATGCCGGTGTGAACGTTGGTGTTGGTTCTGACTACACACTCTTCGCGCTCGTAGATGGTACTGTCGAATTTACAACGAGCAACAAGAAGCGTGTAAGCGTACTGCCTCTCGAAGCGTAATCTCTAGAAAGCGCGCTTTCCGCAGGTGAAGACGAAGGAAAGACTCTCACCGGTGACTCTCACCGGCAAAGAGAATGGGTCGGGAACACGGGCTTGCCCGGTAAATCTCAGACACCTACTGGTCTCAAGCAAAGAGTACCGTGAGTAATCCCTGAATC
>JBMTVV010000310.1:0-2854 GCA_049451755.1 Bdellovibrionota bacterium | reverse complement strand
ATTTACTGGAGAGACTTCATCCACATCACCACTACGCTTACGAGACACTCGACGTTTCGTCATTGAGAGAAGCTGTTCAGCCCTCTCCTTGGCACTCACTGGATGAGGATCGAAGTCTTGAATAAAAATCCCCCAACTGAGAAGTGCTCGTTTTCCAATAGTAATTTCAGCGCGTGAAATAATTCGCGCTCCACCTAGAATTGAGTTCTGTCCGACAGAGATACGTCCATCAGCATAGGCCTCCAGCTGCGTGTCGTGGTACAGAATAGCATCCATTCCTATGGCAATCTCAGCGTTTGGTCGCTCTGCCATGAGACTGGACAAACGTTGCACTCGCGCGTTGTCCCCCAGTTGTACACCGGGAATATTGAATATTGACAGGAGACACCGAGATCGAAAGAAAAGAAGTACACTTCGGACCTCAGGAAAAAACTTAAGAGGACGGTTTCGAATGACCTTGAAAGCTGACTGTATCATCTATCCTCCTCATGCTACAAAAACACTCCTCTGCTACCACGTACGAGACTATGCAGCAGATGGAATGAGTGGCACCTCTCGTCGAAAATATTGAACTTGAATCTTTTGATACACTGCGGTGTAGCGAGTTACCATTTGTACGATACTGAAGTCATCCCGCAATTGTTGGCCTCGTTTCCAGGTTTCCTCACGTAGCTGCGCGGGCTCCGACACGGCTCGCGCGATAGTCCGAGTAAGTATCTCAGCGGATTTCTTCATGTCCTGTACTGGAAATGTTTCTCCCAAGCCACGAAACAGTCGATGTCCAGGGATATCACTCAGAATCGCAGGCAAGCCGCCACCCAATGCCTCGAGTGGAGCAAGTGGCATTCCCTCATATAAGGAACAAGAGAGAAAGATATCTGATACCCCCATCCAGGACTGAGGCTCCTGTGAGGATCCAACTACTATAAGACGTTCGGAATCTGCACACTGCGCCTTTTGCTGAAGAAACTGAGTGTAATACGTCTTATCGGCTATGGGTCCGACGAAGAGGAATATGGTCTTACGACGATCTGATTCGGACAATTGCTCCCACAATGAAAGTGCCTCAAGCTGACCCTTCTTAGGAAAGAACCGTGCTAGATAGAGCACCCATACGGAATCGAAATAATGTGACAACTCGCGCGCCACGTCTTTGGATTCTATCTGCCTGAGTATCATTGTGGCATCACGCTCTTTCCTCTCTCTCGGAGGGAAGTTAACGCCATTCGGAATCACAGAGCGCGCTACATGAGAGGGAATGAGATGATGATACTCTTGTAGGATGTCTTTAGAAACTACTGCTATATAATCAACGAAACGACCAAAAAGCCACTCATAGAAGCGATATCGCGATTTATGCGTGAGATGAATAAGAGAATGCTGGGTGTAGACCACAGGGACTCTTCCCCTAGAATAGAGTTTTGCAAGTCCGCAATATATGAGAGCGCCTAACTCATGAGCATGAAGTATTACTGAAGGATGTCTTCGAATATGCTTAACGAGACGCATCAGGAATGAAAATGAAAACCCAGGTCTTTTTCGGTACAACCAGACAGGGATCCCCTTCTCACGGAATGCCTTCAAAAGACTATCTTCGAGATGGGCTGGATTCTGATTGAAAGTAAGAACTTCAACAGAAATTTTCTCTCCTTCTGATAGCCCAGCAGCAAGATTGAGTGCCATTCGCTCCAGACCACCCGTATCGATATTCTGTAACACCATCAGAACTGTTGTTTGCTCCTTACTAGAGGACGGAACTGCGTGTGCATCAATTTCAGAACCTTGTGACCTCTTTCGTGCGACGGTAACGAACATCAGATAATAAAGGGGTGCTGTGATTACAAACCACATCTCAGCCGATGCGAACAATTCTTGTGTTATCAGCACGACTACTAGAAGGGCGAGTGCGATTCCGAGATATTCCCTGAGTCTATCTAGCGGAAGATAGCGTGCAATAGGAAGAGAAGCATTTTTTGCAATATAACGCAGTGCAAACACACGCAGTAGTAGTCCAGAGAACAGAAGACCAAGGAGTGCTCCATCTGCTCCGAGCGTGAACGCACTTACTGTGCAAATCGGCACAGAGATAAGTGCACACAAAATGAGAGTTCGAAGAATCCACTGTGAATCGCCCCGAGCACGGGCAAAAGAATCATAAGGGAGAATCAGATACAGATATGAAATAGCAAACCAGCTCAGAAAATGCGCAGATTGTATATACTCATTTGTGAAAAGAATTCGGACGAGAGGCTCGGCATAGGCAACGAGTAAAACCGTACTGGGTATGATGAAAAACCCGAGTGTCTCAATTGCATCGGATAAGAGCCGTGAGGATTTTATCTCATCCCCTTTACTCACTGACTCTGCTAGCTCAGGTATCAAAATTCGGGTAATGGAGCGCTCTAGTATCAGTAGTGGTGGAACACTCAAACATCCAAGCGTATAGACAGCAAATTCTTCAGGTGAAATGAGCTTTGACAACAAGAGTTGATCTAAGTGCGTAACACATATACCAAAAATCCAAGCAAGAGATACCGGAAATGAGTATGAAGTCACATTCTTGAGGTCAACACCTGTAATGGCAATTCCGAGATAGTGACTCCGAACAGCTAATCCAAAACCTATCAGACCACGAAGAAAGCAACTGAATGCATACATCACAAGAACTGAAAGGAGCGAGCCGATGAAGACAGCTGCAGCAATCATCCCCGTAATGCGAACGAGATCAAAGAGTCCCTGAAAAATAGCTCCGTGCCAGACTCTCCCTCGGGCAATGACTGCATCCTCAAAAAACCCACCGATGGCATTTCCCATCATCGCAATTCCAAACAACCGTATATAGATCTCTTCAAAG
>JBMTVV010000309.1:0-2870 GCA_049451755.1 Bdellovibrionota bacterium | reverse complement strand
CTGCCATTTCATGTTGCACACGTGCCGTACGAAACCTACTCTCAATAAGGGTACTTACAAGGCATTCTCTATGTCAGTGATCTGGAAATTTGGGGGAACGTCAGTCGGAACCGCTGACAATATACGAAGTATTCTTCGTTTAGTGCATACCGCTACCATGCGACCTCAAGCGATTGTTTTTTCAGCACTTGGTGGAGTTACCGACTCCCTTGCCCATCTCACCACATCCTCACCTCAAGAAGATCCTACTCTCATCGCAGCACTGAAAGACCGTCACTTTGATATTGCTTCCACACTCCTCAATGGAAAGACTGCTCAAGAGTGCTCTACCTCACTGCTCGCACTCTTTGATGAGCTAGAAGTGTCGCTGTCTCAGAAGCGCTCGACTACTTCTCACACCGCTGCGTTCTCCGACCAGATTGTGAGCTTTGGTGAGAGGTTATCAACTTTGCTCCTGACTCATATCTTGCAAGACGATGGCATAGAGGCTGAGTACCTTGATGCGCGCTCTTTGATACACACTGATGACACCTATGGCAATGCCAGACCCCTCCTCACAGAATCCTACTCAGCAATGAGAGAACACTTCTCACAAAGAAGGGCACTCCAGTGTGTCACTGGCTTTATCGGCAGAAGTACCTCTGGACAAACAACGACTCTCGGTCGCGGTGGCTCTGACTACACCGCAGCACTGATCGCACACGCCCTCGACGCATCGAGACTAGAAATTTGGACAGATGTTGATGGAGTCCTCTCAGCAAATCCGAGACTCATTCCCGAGGCGCATCTCATTCCTGAGCTCTCATACATCGAAGCGATGGAGCTCTCACACTTCGGTGCGAAGGTTCTCTATCCACCAACTATTCAACCGGTCAGAGAGAAACAGATTCCGCTCTACGTTCGAAATACGCTTAACCCGGAATGCTCCGGAACCAGAATTTCTCATGCGCCGAACCGAGAGGCGACTACCACTCCCGTGACTGCTATCTCATCAGTCTCTTCTATCTCAACTCTCATCCTTGCTGGTCCAGGGATGGTGGGAATCCCCGGCATTTCCAGTCGGCTCTTCGGCGCACTTGCAGCGAAAGGAATCAATGTCATTCTCATCACCCAAGCCTCGTCTGAACACTCAATCTGCTTTGCCGTTACAAGAGAACAGGCACAGGCTGCTATTGAGGCAACGAATAGCGAATTCCATAAGGAGCAAGCGCTCGGGACAATTATGCCAGTTCAAGAAGAGCCCAACTGCTCTATCATCTCAGTGGTTGGTGATGGCATGAAACACCAACCAGGGATTGCAGGAGCAGTCTTTCGCGCTCTAGGCAATCAACGGATTAACATTATCGCTATTGCTCAAGGATGTTCGGAAGAAAACATCTCTTTTGTCGTAAAGACAGAATATGAAGTTCCAGCGATACGTGCAGTACACTCACATTTCTTTTCTGCTCACCAGATCGCTCACCTTATTCTCATAGGAACAGGGAAAGTTGGGGGTGCACTCCTTGAGCAACTCGATCAACACAGTAACGTGCTCAAGAAGAGATATGGAATAGAGCTACGACTTGCTGGTATCGTGAAACGACGGCATGTACTTATTCCAGAACAGAGCATTTCCTTCCATGAGTGGGGCACAATAGAGCAGCATAGCACTCCACTTCCGTATGAACACCATAAGGAGCTAATAACTCATCTCCAATCACCTCGGCTACCTAGGTTAATCGTTGTAGATTGTACTGCGGCAGATTCCTTTGGACCGCTCTACAAAGGACTACTAGAATCAAAGATCCCGATAGTATCTGCAAATAAGCATGTGCAGTCAGGCCCTCTTGAAACACTTGACGCTATCAACGAGCATCTGACGCGAGACAGATCGGTATCGTGGCGGTACGAAACAAGTGTCGGAGCAGCCCTACCCATCATTTCGACTCTCAATGCCCTCATTGCCACAGGTGACCGAATTCAAACCATCGAGAGTACACTCTCTGGCTCACTGGCATTTATATTCGATACGATGCAAAAGGGAGCTCTGTTCTCTGAAGCCCTAAAACTGACTGATCAGCTTGGCTATCTTGAACCAGACCCGAGGGAAGATCTTGGAGGCGCTGACTTTCAACGAAAGCTTCTCATTCTCTCACGGCTCATGGGCATTCGCTCCGAAATAGCCGATATTGATGTAGAGCCTCTTCTCCCACTGGATCTGGTGCCTGCGAGAATACAATCAATCAACGAGCCGTATGAAGCGTTTCTGGCTGCACTTCCAGAACTCGATACATACTTCGAACAAAAAATTCGTGAAGTCGCATCACGCGGTGAAGTGCTCCGAGTAATTGGAAGAATCGACGGCACTTCAGGTAAGGCTACTATTCGCCTAGAAGCTGTCGACTCGAAGAGTCCATTCCACCCTCTTTCCGGCTCTCAGAATATGGTAGCATTTACAACAGATCGATATAACGAACGCCCTCTTGTCATCATGGGACCAGGCGCAGGGCCTGAGCTTACGGCCTCCGGAGTACTGAACGATATTATTGATACAGTAAGAGAAATGAAGGAATAGCGAAGGCAGAATGAGATGCGATACCTCAGTACTCGGAGAAATTGTAAACCAGTAAGTTTTCAAACTGCCATCCTACAAGGATTGGCTCCTGATGGTGGGCTCTATTTACCAGAAGAGCTCCCTACCCTTCCCCCGTCTTTCATCGAGAATCTAGGGCAACACTCTCTTCAAGAAATTGGTGAAACCGTCAGTCGACTCTTTATTGGAAACGAGATTCCCCACGAAGGGGTTGCGAAGATTATACGGAACTCGCTCACATTCCCAGCTCCGATTACCCGCCTGACCGACTCCCTCGGTGTTCTTGAGCTCTTTCACG
>JBMTVV010000308.1:0-2877 GCA_049451755.1 Bdellovibrionota bacterium | reverse complement strand
TTTAGCTCAATGCAGAAGAACTCTCCTCCGTTCTGACCACCTTTACCGACTCGGAGCCGAGTTCGTAGCTTGTTGTCAGCGAGGTTTTCAAGTTCACCGAGAGAGCCTTCCTGAACGGTGATCATCATCTCTTCGAGTCGTTTGTATGGCTGGGTTACATCTATCTCTTTTGCTCGTATGACGCGTTCTGGATGGAGTGAGTAATCCCTTATGAGAGCAAAGGAAGGGGAGAGAAAAAGGTCTCGTCTCTCTTCGCTCTCTTGAGATAAAGAGAGCTGGATAACCCGTTCATCTCCTTCAGTAAGGAGGAGTCCTGCGACACCGAGTTCATGTTGCGGAGAAAAGAGGAGGATCCATCCAAGAACAGGGAGTGAGGCAAACGTCGAGATAGCAGCTCGAGAAAAAAGAGAAAGTGAGAGAAGGAGTGCAGCGAAGATTGTCGCAGCAGGTGCTACCCAAAATCCACCAGGAATAATCCTCCGTAGCGTTTGGAGGGGCGCGATAAGGGAGAACTCTTCGGCAACTCCTGTATCGAGGAGAAGAACAAGTACGCCAACGAGGAGGCCAAGGTGTTGCGAGCGGTTTCGTGCGAGTGGAAAAAGCAGGAGTAAAGAGCAGAGCAATACAGTAGTCACTACTCCCAGTGAGTCTTTCTCAAGGTGTCGATCAATGATTGGAATAGGGGGGGCATCAGTGGTCAGAGGATGAATGTGGCCGGGGATACCATCATCTGTCACGAGGTGCCCATCGCTTGGATAGTTCGGAATCTCGGTCATTCCGGTATGAAGCGAAAATGTAATACCTCCGATGATGCTCACGAGCACGAAGAGAGAGCGGAGTAATTTCCTGTCTATTCTCCCTAAGAAGAAAAAAAATGGGAGAAAGAACAGACCAAGAGCGCCCGATGCAGCACTGGCGAGAAAGGAGAAAAGAGACCCCAGCATCACCCCCCACCAGACGCTCCTTGAGAATCTCAGAGCAACAAAGATCCAAGGAATCCAGCAGAGCGATGCATAGGTAATGGGGTTGAAACCAAAGATGATGAGCACCGTTACCAATGGAAGAGTCTTTCCGAGAGCCTCTTTCCATGAGGGGCACTCCTCACTCAGGAGTAGAGCACCAACTCCGCTCACAAGGATCAGGAGTGAGAGCAAGCTGATGAATGTATTCATTTTCAGCAACCCCACTGTATCGGCACCCATTCCAAGAAGGGGCGTTATTGTCGAAATGACGGGGTCAAGCTGCCATGTGTGAAAGGCGTTTGAGAACGGGGAGTATGCATAGAGCTGCACACCACGGTCAAATATAATGCTCGTATGTCGAATCTCATTGAGAAGAATTCCCAGAATAAGAAGGCATACCAATGGGATGAGCGAATAGAGGACTCGTCTGATCACGATCTGCTGTCTCCCTTGGGACGATTCAGATAGGCTTGTTGCCATCGCTCTAGAGGTGTCACTGAGTGTAGCGTTAACGGTTGTCCGACTGCACATCCAGAGAGTTGGGTAAAGGTGATTGATTCACTCACTCGTACAGGGGTTACATCGCAGGTATCAACTCTCATAAAGGGAAGATAGTTAAATTTTAGCGTTGCATTTGGGGAATCAAGAGAAAAGACAACCTCGGAGCTACTCTGTGAATGAATGGAGCCGGTACCTGTCAGGAAGTAAGAAGGGGAGAACGCCCTTCTTTGAAAGCTCTGGAATTTTTCAATCTTCTTTATGGGGGTATAGAGGTGAGGCCTACTTCGAAAAAACTTTTTCCAAGACCGCTCGTGAGCGAAGATGACCGTTACATTCATGAGGTCAAGATATTCTTCAATCCCAGCCTCTTCCCGTTCGAGAAACTCCTTGGGAAATACCTGTTGATAGTGCCACAGGTTATGAACGGGGCTTGAAGCAACTATTGGTATACCGGATAGGAGAGGGAGTGGTGCCACATGCCCTCCACTAAAGTCATGGAGCATGAATCCGCTAAAGAGCACTCGCCCTTCGCCTGCGTGCTCTTTGACGAGGCTTACAATCTCGTCTACTTGAGGGGATTTATAGGCAACGGGAACGAGTGTGCGGTTTTTCATGATGGCACCAACACTGAATATGCCAGCAATAAGGAATCCGAATGCGAGTGAGCCGATGAGGCTTCGTTTCTCAGAGCGATAGAAGCTGGTGAGCGCATACGCGGCCGGTGTACACGCAAGGAAGACTCCGATGACAAGCATTCGATCAAGCTCGAGTTGTGGTTTTACCATTGGCCCCACACTGCCGAGCACGAAGAGCCACCCAAGGGTAAGACCCGATACGATTCGAGCGAAGCCGCTCATGAGAAGAATCCCTGGGATAGCAAAAATCCATATTAAGGGTTGCGCAGAATTGGCTATCTCTCGGAGATTTTTGAGTGCTTCGGAAGTTGAGACATCACGCTTTTTGTGTTTGAAGACGGGCGCAACCTGTGGTCGTACGGTACTGACAGAGAGTTTCTCGCTCTTCGTGCCACTATCTTGTTCTGTATAGAGCGCTGCATATCCTTTTCGAGTTTCGCCGCTATCAAGAAATGATCCTACGTTTGAGACCGCCCAGAACAACGATATCCACGGCAAATTAACCGCGATGAGGATGAGTACTGTCGGAATAAAGGTGCTCTGTCGTAAGAGTTGTTTGATACAGAGGAGACCGAGCGCAATGAGAGGGAAGCAGGCAATACCAGCGGGGCTCCAGAGGAGCGTAAGCGTTACCACGGCAATCGTGAAGAAGGCAGTTCGTTTCTGTACCGGAGTATCGGAAAGAAATCGGACACCGAGTGCAAGTACGAGAGGGAGGAGAGCGGTTGAGGTGATAAATCCGAGAGTCCCGAACTGAAGTGCCCACCGGTACCAGAGGA
>JBMTVV010000307.1:0-2885 GCA_049451755.1 Bdellovibrionota bacterium | reverse complement strand
TACAAAGCCATACCCTTCAGGGTATGAAGACGCGTTCATCAAAGCTCGAGAGACATCACTGGTAGAGAAGGTCTTCTTTCATGCGATTTACCTCATTAATCTAGCTACTCCAGATTCTGAAAAGCTCAAAAAGGCAAAGAATTCCCTGAAGTATTACCTCGACTTAAACGCGCGTCTGAACGGTGATGGGGTTGTGGTGCATGTTGGCAGTCTGAAGGATGAGCCGGATGAGGCCCGGGGTTTTCAGAGAGTAGCTGATGCTATTCAGGAAATACTGGAAGAGAGTGATGAACGGTCGCGACTGATATTAGAAGTGGCAGCCGGAGCTGGAAAGATTATTGGAGATGAGCTTGAGGAGTTAAGAGAAATTACAGATCTCGTAAAGAATCCTTCTCGACTCGGCTTCGGTCTTGATACTCAACATATGTGGGCGAGTGGATATGATTGGCGAGATGAACTTGATGTGGTGTTTCGTCAAATAGAAAGCTGCTTCTCATTCTCGCAGGTCTGGTGTGTGCACTTAAACGATAGTAAGACCGAACTTGGGAGTCGGAAGGACCGGCATGAGAATCTCGGACAAGGATTGATCGGAGAAGAGCCACTCCAGGCATTCCTCGGTCGTGAAGAAATTGCTGAGATCCCACTTATTTTAGAAACTCCCGCGCTCAAGGAGATTGAGACAGCAAAAGCTGAAGTGGCTCACTTACGAGCGATGATTGAGAAGAGTCGTTAGCTCAGTGCTAGAGAGCCCAGGGCGAGCGTAAAGAACGATACCTGAAGAAATAGGATCAGCTGAAGGCTTCCCTTGTTTCATAATGACAGGCCAATAGCCTGATAATCTTTCTTGAAAGAATTACTATGTGTTGTCCCTGTGGGGCGAAAGGGAATCCACAGCAACGATCTCACTTCGTGCCATTTTTTTTGGTGTTCGCCCTATATTCATGGATGTCAGATTCCTTTCTGCGGTGACTCGAATATCACGATAGGACGTCAAAGCCTTGACCTAAATAGTGAAGCTAGAGAAAAATATCTCGCTAACCTATTGATAATACGAGCTTAATATTTATTGACGAATCTAGCACGGTCTTTGCACATCGAATCAAGAGCAGTCTCACTACTGTCAGGGATTTGTCATGAGTATTGTTGGATCTATCTTCGATAAAAATACGACGGCGTTAGAGCAGGCGTTGAACCTATATCATAAGCGTAACAGCGCTATCGCGAGTAACCTAGCGAACGTAGAAACTCCGAAGTATACAGCAGTCGATTTGGACTTTAAGGCGGAGCTGGATAGAGCGTTTCAACCACAAGTATCAAAATCCGCTCTTCTAAAAACAGACAATCAACATCTTGACCTCAAGTCAGCGGGGAACTCACGACTTGTGCAAGATTTAAGCGGGGCGACAAAGGCAGATGGGAATAACGTAGACCTCGATATTCAAATGGGAAAGTTATCGTACAACGCGGGGAAGTATTCTGCCGCAGCGAACGTCGTGAGAAAAAAGATGCAGATGCTTCGATTCGCGATTCAGCAGGCAATGAGATAGTAAAGGAGATCCAATGTTCAAAGCAATTGAAACTCTCTCGGCAGCTCTCAGCGCAGCGCGTCAGAGGGTAAATATTACGGCATCGAATATCGCAAACGCAGAAACGACTCGGACAGCCGAAGGTGGACCTTATCAAAAGCGAATGCTCGTGCAGGTGGCAGAGGAGTTTAGAAATGCGCTTGATAACGTTTCACTTGCGAAGCCGAAAGTTGAGAAGGTTATTCTTGACGAGTCAGCGCCAAAAATGGTCTACAAGCCAGGGCATCCCGATGCGAACGATCAGGGATTTGTGGCCTATCCGAATATCAATGTGGTCAGTGAGATGACAGAGTTGATGTCGGTAACACGTGCATATGAAGCTGCAGCAAACGCGATTCAGACGACGAAACAAATCGAAGAGCGTGGTGCCAGTATCGCTGGTAGGTTTTAGTGAGAGAGGTAGCAAATGAGCATTGAAAATAGATGGAGTTGGTAAGAGTAGTAAAAGTGAAGGGACTACAAAGGCGCAGAATGGATTTGCCAACATGCTCACTGACGCCATGAAGGAGGTGAATTCTCTGCAGAACGAAGCAGACAATAAAATCGAAGGAATGATTTTGGGGAAAGGAGTTCAGACTCATGAAGCCATGATCGCTCTTGAGAAGGCGGATGTTGCATTTCAGTTAATGAACAACATTCGTATGAAAATCACTCGAGCATATGAAGAAGTAATGAGAACACAGGTATAAGTTTCGTTTCAATAGTTTTTTTTGAGAGGTTTTTGTGGCATCAAGTTTTGATCCGAGTGCTATTCTTGCTCAGTTAACCGATGGGTACATGAAACTGCCGTTAGTGCAGAAAATTCTCTTTCCCGTCCTCCTTATTGCATCAGTATCCGGGATAATCTTCGTCTCCAAATGGGCGAATCGACCGGAATTCGTGACACTTTTTTCCGATCTAGAGCCAGCAGATTCGGCCTCTGTAATTGAGCGGTTGAAGGACTTAAAAGTGAAGTATCAGGTCGAAGGGGGAGGCGCCGTTATTACTATTTCTCCACCTTCTATGGTGCATGAATTACGAATGACTCTTGCGGGTGAGGGAATTGTTCAAGGTGGAAAAGTAGGACTTGAGATATTTGAGGCCTCAAATCTTGGCACTACGAGTTTTCAGGAACGGGTAAAGTTTACAAGAGCTATTCAGGGAGAGCTTGAAAGAACGATTGAGTCACTTGACGCGGTACATGCTGCACGGGTCCACATTGCTCAGCCAGAGAAAAGTGTTTTTGCAAACAAATCACAACAGCCAACCGCCTCGGTTATGCTCCGATTATCAGGGAGGAGTGAGCTTGTCACTCAACAA
>JBMTVV010000306.1:0-2886 GCA_049451755.1 Bdellovibrionota bacterium | reverse complement strand
CAGTGGTCCTTGAACGTTAGAGGAGAGGGGGGTGAGTATGAGCACTGCACCTTCGCTGCGGAATTGTGCCATTCCCTTCTCAAAGGCTTTTCTCTTGAGAGCATCTTTCGGACTCAGCCGGCACACTACCTCTGGAGGAAATTTTGGAAGAGGAGGATAGGCGAATCCCCCGGATACAGACACAGTGTCACCGATGGTAAAGACCCCTGGATTCACCACGCCAATGATATCTCCCGGATACGCCGCATCAACGGTTTGGCGTTCTCCCCCAAACATATTATGTGAGCGTGAAAGTCGAACATCTTTCTTTAAACGGGGATTTTTTATTACAAGATCGCGTTCGAACTTACCAGAGCACACCCGTATAAATGCCATGCTATCTCGATGCTTCAGATCCATATTCGCTTGAATCTTGAAAACATAGCCGCTAAAGGGCTCCTCAGCTGGTGCTACGAGCACCTCTTCGTTTAGGGGCTCTCCCTTTTTTGTAACCGTAAATGCTTTCCGAGCTTTTGGGGGTGGTGCAAGGTCTGAGAATGAGTCAAAGAATGGCTCGATACCGAAATTCGTTAGAGCGGATCCAAAAAAGACTGGAGTTAGCTTTCCATCGAGAAATGCACTTTCGCAAAAGGGATTTCCAGCCTCACGGATGAGTTCTAGTGAATCGAAGAATGTATTGAGCACCCCTTCGTCGATAGATTTTTCTCTGAGCTCGGCGAGTGAGCATGCTTCCATGTGAGCGGCGGCAGAGCCTCCGTGTTGGGAACGCGAAAAGAGGAGGACTCTATCGTGTCGAAGGTCGTACACTCCAACAAAGTCCTCTCCTTGTCCAATCGGCCAAAAAAGAGGGGAGGATTGAATTCCGAGTGCTTCTTCTAATTCAGCAAGGAGATCAATAGGCTCTCGTCCTGGGAGGTCGAGCTTGTTGATGAAGGTTAGAATCGGTATGCCTCTCATCCGACACACTTGGAAGAGCTTGAGCGTCTGCGGTTCTACTCCCTTCGCAGCATCGATTACCATAACGGCACTATCTGCTGCTGTGAGCGTACGATAGGTGTCCTCTGAGAAGTCCTGGTGTCCAGGGGTATCAAGAACATTAATAACAGTATCTTTGTAGATGAACTGCATGGCAGAGGCGGTAATAGAGATACCCCGCTCTTGCTCCATCTGCATCCAGTCTGATGAAGTATTTTGTTGTTGCTTACGGGCATGAACCATCCCAGCAGTCCGGATCATACCAGCGTATAAGAGGAGTTTTTCCGTAAGAGTTGTCTTTCCAGCATCGGGGTGGCTGATGATAGCGAATGTTCTACGTCGAGCTATCTCTGAGGTTATATTTAGATTGTGTGACATCAATGCTCCAACCAGATTCCATCCTATGGTTGTAACGCGTTTAAGCTGATAATCGCAATGAGCGAGGACGAATATAGGCGTGGTTGATTCTTAATTGTCAACGAGGACTGGTATTAAGCGAGTGCTGAGATAAGAGCTCAGATGGAGGGGATCTGGGTGAGGCACTCCAGTGAGCGCCTCACCCATGAGTTGTGTTGCTTAGAAGCTCATGGTGATGATATCCACGAGACCATCTGTATTATACACCGTTATGGTGTCGCCAGATTGAATCGCGGGTAATCCTGCTACGCCACTTGGGGCAGCCGGGTCAATGTTGCAGCTTCCTTTCTTCTCGGTAAGAGCTCCACGCTTTTCCCGAAGTTGAACTTTATATTCAGCTTGCCCCTCATCATTGATCTCATTAAATGCGAGGGTGCAGACCGCCATATGGGCTCCATTTCGAGTAATGAATGCCTGCAGACTGAGGGTCGCTGCTTGTCCTGAGTTCTCGAGGATAGGCTGCCCTTCACCCACGAGGATCTTCGTGTTTATAACAAAACGAGAAACGACTCTCGGATCGCGTCCATCTCTGCTCGTTGCTATGGTTCTATATATTGCATTCCCTGAAACGCTGACCTCAGCAGAGACTGTCGTCGCTCGTTGCCTGTCTTTACGAGTCTTTGTTGTCTGAGAAGAGCCGCTTCTCTTGGCTTTCTTGGACTGTTTATACGCCTTACAACTTGCACTGTTTTCAAACTCGACCTCGTCGAGAATACCACCTACAAGTTTGATTTTTACAAAGTCCCCCACTGCAAATGCTTCTGGAGAGATCTCTTGTCCCGATAGGGATTCAAACTCAGTAGAGGAAGTGAAAGGATATGTAACGCCCTTTAAGGTGATATCTGATCCTGTTATCGCCTCGATAGCTCCACAGATCCGCTGTTTCGGACCAGCATTGCTGTTGTCATCACTATCATCGTCATCGCTATCATCATCGTCGTCATCATTTGAGTCGCCGTTATCATCACTTGAACATGAGTTGCCAGATTCCTTTTCAACCTCATCAACGACCCCGTCCTCTATCTCTACTTTAATGAGTTCTCCTGCCGAGAAATCGTTAATAGTGATAGTCTGATCATTTTCATCTTTTAACTCAGTGCTTTGCGTTAAAGGATAGGTAATGTCATTGACAGTAACTCCATTCGAATCAATGGCCTGTAAGTAGCCACAAATACGAATTTCGTCTGCAAAAGCTGGCATACAAAAGAGATAGCTTGTGAGCACTCCCAGTATTCCCGCGGTTAGTTGTTTTTGTTTTGTTGCCATGTTTTTTTCTCCTGTTAAACTTTATTCAGTAATACGTATTCGTTCCGCAATGAGGTCTTCGCCTTCGCACTGGCCCTGTACCCGTACCAGCACTCCTGAAGAGAGAGCCTCTACCGAGATAGGGTCTCCACTCGCATCTTCGATTCGGGTCTCAGAGGTGATGATGAACGTCACTCCACCAACCGTAATTGATGTAGCACTTACCTGAGTAATTGGGCCAGTAAGGTC
>JBMTVV010000305.1:0-2893 GCA_049451755.1 Bdellovibrionota bacterium | reverse complement strand
TTCATTGTACGATGAGTGACAGTGGAGAGCTTGTTGGCATGGAGTTTATCGGTATGGATCCCATGATTTCAGAGGCTTCTATAATTGTCAGTGGAGAAAGTCATCGGGGATTCGAAGACTTTGGTGAACAAAGTCAAGAGTTGCGTAACCTAGCTTCTCTTAGTCTGAGTGGGGGCTCTCCCAGTGATCGATCGATACACTTTGATATTCGTTCCATTTGTGAAGGTAAACGTATCTATCGTGAGACCAGTGCCGTAATTCTTCTTGAGGTGGCCTGTAACGGGGAGTCACAGCTTTTTACCCTTAAGCCATTTGAGCAAGAGTAAAGGTGAAAATCCTGTCCTGTGACAGGTTTTCAGAGCCCACTCCCCTGCCTTATGTCCTGAGAAGTACTCGGGCTTCTCATCAGTCTGACATTAGTATAGTCTCTCTCCGACACTTTAGAGAGGTCGGAGTATGTGTGGCATTGTTGGATATATCGGAAATGTTCCTGCACTTGATGTGATTCTTAGCGGATTACAGCGACTCGAGTACCGTGGTTATGATTCAGCCGGTGTGGCTATCGCTGAGGATGATGATGTGTTCATCGCACGTGCTCGCGGAAAGTTACAGGCCTTGAGAGATAACTTAGCCGAAGAAGAGCGCGGTAAGAAGGGGACAGTCGGTATCGGTCATACCCGGTGGGCGACCCATGGAAAGCCCTCCGAGCATAATGCTCATCCACATCGAGCCGGGCGAGTCAGTCTGATCCATAATGGTATTATTGAGAACTATCTTGAGCTACGAGCAGAGCTTGCCGCCGAGGGTGTCACATTCGCATCAGAAACTGATACGGAGATTGCGGCGAAGCTTTTTGAACGCGAGCTCAATGGTACTAAACCGTTCGAAGCACTCCGAGTTACATGTAACCAATTACGTGGAAGTTACGCATTCTTAGCTATTGATCAAGAGCATCCGGATCGTATCTTTGTTGCAAAGAATGCAACCCCTATCGTACTAGGACTGGGTGACGGGGAGATTTTTATCGCCAGTGATATCCCGGCTATTTTGCCGTTCACGAAGAAGGTCATTGTTTTAGAAGACGGAGACCTCGCTGAAGTCTCGCTCGACCATATTCGTATCGAACATGATGGAGCACCTGTTGAGAGACCGGTAGAAGAGGTTTCGTGGGATGCAGAAACAGCCCAGAAGGGCGGCTATAAGCACTTCATGTTGAAAGAGATTCACGAACAGCCGGCTGTGCTGGGAGAGACCTTTCGAGGTCGTTTGAATCTAGATGAAGGCTCTATTTTTCTTTCAGATTTGCAGTTTAATGAAGACTACGTAAAAGCAATTGAGCGTATTACGTTGGTCGCATGTGGCACTGCTTGGCATGCATGTCTCGTGGCGAAGTTCTATATTGAGGCGTTGGCCAAAATCCCATGTGACGTTGATTACGCCTCCGAATTTCGATATCGAGAACCAATTTTAACGCCAAGCTCGCTTGTTGGAGTAATTAGTCAGTCTGGTGAGACTGCGGACACGTTGGCGGCGCTTGAGCTTGCAAAGCAGTATTGTGAGACATTTGCAATTTGTAACGTACTTGGCTCTTCTATCGCACGAAAGGCCGATCATGTGCTGTTTACTCATGCAGGCCCTGAAATCAGTGTAGCGTCCACGAAAGCATTTACCACGCAACTTGTTTCAGCACTACTCTTTGCGACCTTCGTTGGACAGAAGAAGGGAGTTGTTCCGGCTGAACAGGTAAAAGAGATCGCGCAGGCTTTAATTGAGCTTCCCTCTACCATGCGTAAGGCGTTAGAGCTTGAGCCTTTATTGGAAGAGATCTCGAAGGAGTTTTTCACTGCCTCTGATTTCCTCTATCTCGGGAGAGGCTCGTGTTACCCCGTTGCATTGGAGGGGGCGCTGAAATTAAAAGAGGTCTCTTATATTCATGCTGAAGGATATCCCGCTGGTGAGATGAAGCATGGTCCAATTGCGCTCATTGATAAAGATCTTCCGGTGGTTATTACGTTGCAGCGAGCTGCGCAACAATTTGATAAGACCTTGTCGAACCTCCGTGAAGTACAATCTCGAGACGGGAGGATTATCGCAGTCACTGATTCTGACCGGGCAGATGACCTGCGAGAAGTGTGTGAACATGTCATTGAGGTGCCATTTCTGCACGACCTGCTCAGCCCTGTTCTGCTCACCATCCCGTTGCAGTTAATTGCGTACTATGTCGCTGAGTTGAACGGGACGGATGTTGACCTTCCTCGAAACCTCGCCAAGAGTGTTACGGTAGAGTAGGGACTGAGCACAGTCCGATTGTTATTGTTGAGTAATTTCCGCGAGAGTTCGCAGAGCGAGCCTCATATTACTGATGGGCAAAAGACGTTTCGCATGTCGATTGGAAAAAATTCTGCCTAATCTGTAATGAAATTGTCAGGTATTCGACAGGGGAGTGCGTCAGGGCGATGGCTTGAGATGTACTTCGAAGTTTCGGGAAAGATTCTTTAAACCACGCTCTATTCATGGTACGGGTAAGTGCGAGCTTTTGTAGCCGTGTACGGCTCATTGTTGTCGTAACAGCAGACTTATTGTAACAGCAAATTATTGTAACATTGGAGAGAATATGACCCAGGAAAGTTCAAGTCAGTGTCCAGTAATGGGTGGGATTCGTCGGCACACACAAGCTGGTGCGCTGTCTAATAAAGATTGGTGGCCAGAACAGTTGAACCTCCAAGTATTAAATCAGAACTCTCAACAGTCGAATCCAATGTCGGCTGATTTTAACTACGGTGAAGAGTTCTTGAAGGTGAATCTTCAGGAGCTTCGCGCTGATGTTGAAAAGGTCATGACTACTTCGCAAAGTTGGTGGCCCGCTGATTATGGTCACTACGGTCCCCTCTTT
>JBMTVV010000304.1:0-2897 GCA_049451755.1 Bdellovibrionota bacterium | reverse complement strand
AGTGTAACCCGAGCGCGAGCCACTTTGCCTTCGGCAAAAAGAAAATTCGAGACCTTTTCGTTCTGGAAGGTTCGCGTGCCTTCTCGTGTGCGTACGTCTATGCGAACTTGCTCGGTTGTGAGTCTGGACGACAGATCTACGACGGCGGGAATCTTATTGCACTTGATGGTGAAATGATTGCTCGCGGGGAGCGCTTCACCTACGGTGATCACCTCATTACGACAGCAGATATTGATGTGGAGTACGCTCGTACCCTCGTATCGAAAAAACACTGGGCAGAGCCGAAGCCTGGTCAAGGTGTAGTTGGGGTGACGTGTATTGAGAGCTCTTTTTCAATGAAAGAAGTTGGAAGCGATGCGCACCTCCGCTATGAAGCTGCTATAGAGCCAGAGTGGGAACGATCTGATTCACCAAACTTTGAAGAGTTTGTTCGTGCGGTACCACTTGCTCTCTTTGACTACATGCGAAAGAGCCGCTCCAAAGGGTTTGTCGTCTCTTTAAGTGGGGGGTGTGATTCGAGTGCCACTTCATTATTGGCGGGGCTAGCTCTTGGTAACGCCGTTGAGGCGCTTGGAATTGAAGGAGTCCGTGAGAGGCTTGAATACATCGGATCTGAGAGTATCCCTGAGACGGCTGAGGGTATTCGAGCGAGTTTTCTTACAACAGTGTGGCAACAGACAGAGAATAATTCGACAGCGACAAAGGAGGCTGCAAGAGCGGTGTCTCGTCTTACTGGTAGTCAACACCATGAGGTAGAGATTGACTCGTGGGTGAAGAGTTATCAGAAAGAAGTGAAGCGGTGTTTGGGCCTCGATACGCTGAATTATGAAGAACATGGCCTTGTCCTTCAAAATCTTCAGGCCCGTTTGAGAAATCCACTCCCGTGGGCTCTCGCGAATGCAGAGGGGAAGCTCCTCCTGACGACGAGTACCCGCAGTGAGTCTGCATTGGGGTACTGTACGATGGATGGAGATACTGCTGGTGGATTAAATCCGATTGGCGGAGTCGATAAAACCTTTTTGAGACGGTGGCTGTTGTGGATGGCACAGATTGGACCGACCGGAGGGGTGAGGTTGTCAGAACTTCAGCTCGTGAACGAGCTTGTTCCGAGTGCTGAGCTTTTACCACTTGAGACGAATCAATCTGATGAGCGTGAACTTGGACCGTATGAAGTCTGCTCGTTCATTGAAGAGCACTTCATGAGAAGAGCGCAGTCTCCTGTTGAGATTTACCCAGAGCTTCTCGCTACCTTTGGTCAAGAGTACTCCTCCGAAGAACTCTTGGTGTGGTTAAAGCGGTTCTTTTCATTATTCGCAAGAAATCAGTGGAAGCGCGAACGGCTTGCCCCGTGTTTTCACGTGGACCACATGAATTTAGACCCTCGTACGTGGTGTCGGTGGCCTATTCTCAACGGAGGATTTGAGGAGGAGTTAGCAGAACTCGAGGTCCAGTTCGGAACTCTTCATCACTAACCGTTATAGCTGAGAGTTTCTGAACTGTTGATACTTCTCGTAAGCGCTCTGAAGAGATATCCAGTAATCCGTCGGTTTTCCGAGTACGCGAGAGAGTTGTGTTGCCAGTTCGGGGGTAAGTCCCTCTTCTTCTTGGAGCACTTTTAGCACATGTTCAGTATCAGAGGATAACATCTGACAGAGGCGCTCTTCGGTGAGGTTTCTTGACTCAATAATCCGGGTGATAACCTTTCCTGGATGTTCCGCGTACCGGACCTTCTTCTTCTTCCTTTCAAACTTGGTGAGGTCAAGGTATTCCGACTGGATTTCTACCTCTGTCTCAAGCATGCGGAGGAGTTGCTCCTCATTCGCAGAGATCTCGAAGGAAAAGAGTTTGTCCTTTAAGAAACGCATCTTCCGGAAGGCAAAACCTCCCCCTTTATTATTCTGTTGAAACCGTTCGAATGCCGCATGATCGAGGAGGGAGAGTGCGTCTTTCACCAAAAACTGGAGAATTTTTAATGAGCCACATTCTTTCTCCGTTGAATTCTGACGTTTCTCAAGGACGACATTGATGATTTCATTCACTTCATCGGCTGAGAATGGCTCGCGAATAAATCCTTCAAAACCTTCGAGGAGTTTTTGTGAGACATAGGTGCGTTCAAGGTGACTTGGGTGAAGGGCGATGATGAAAATCGGATGAGCCTCTGGGGCTCTTTCTCTAATCCCATTGCGAAGGGTTTCGACTTCTTGGACGGGAATGAGCGAATAGACAAAGATCGCATCAATATCACGGTTACGTTCGACAAGTGAGAGCGCATCTCGCCACCCAGTAGCCTGAAGAACGCGTACTTCCCGTTGTGCGAGTTGAAGCGACTCCTTCAAGCATCGTCGTACGAAGTGATTCGATGAGATTGTAAGCGCTTTTATCGACCGCTTCATAAAACTTCCCCAATAATGGAATCGGCATAATTCTCTGGAGGATTAACGAAAAAGGTGTTCAGGGATGGTGTGATATCCGATTACGAGATTTTCGTAATGGGCACAGCTTCGGAGCCGAGTTGAAGTTCCTTTACGGTAGCTCATCGAGAGCTATGTAGTATCAGGAGTATGGTGAGTGTTTTAGGGTGTTTAGTCGTCTAGTAAGGCTCGGTAGTCATATCCACGTACGAGCTTTGAGTCGATAGGTGGGAGCAGTCTTGAATAGCGACCGAACGAGACGAGCGCTAAATTCTCTTCTGCACGAGTAATCGCCACATAGAGTTTGTTGTTTGCTAGTGGGTCCCCAGCGGGAAACGCTCCCGCTGATGGATTCCAGAGGAGAACGTTAGTGAATTCGAGCCCTTTTACGTATTCGATGGCAGTTACGATGAGCCCCTCTTCGAATGAGAAGTTGCCCGGCTTGCCGATACGAACCTGGGCCCCGAGCCTTGGCTTCAGGAGGGA
>JBMTVV010000303.1:0-2900 GCA_049451755.1 Bdellovibrionota bacterium | reverse complement strand
CCATCGGGATTTAATACTCCTCGTCCTTCAAGCCACTCACCTGTCTCAGACTGATAGATACCTATCTTCAGTTCGCCAGATTCATTATGTGCTACTCGAACTCCTCGGTGCTCTCCTTCGGTAAAGATTGGCTTCCGTCCTCCTGGAGGTGGCAACTCAACCTTTCCGGGCTGTATGTCTGTGATTCTAAATTTTCCATCCTCATACTTGATGTACATTGAGTAAAACTCTTCTGTCTCAGGGTTATAAGCAATCGCTCTATTTCCCGTGAGTACGCCGTGAAATCCATCGATGGTAAAACCAATTTTCCCATTATTGAGCGCGAAGTACTCACCGACCTCGCCATTTTCGGTCTTAAACTTTCCATTTCCATAGACCCCGTCGATGTTTTGTCCGGACGAAAATATTGACGAAGGCTCAGGCCGAGAAATATCTTCAACGGCAGTAGTAGGTCTTAACATCGCACGGGTATACGTCTGTACTCCTGTCTGAGAAGGAGTTTCGCCAAGTCGAACAATCGCTGATGATTTTTCCAACTGAGATGTCGCTTTTGCAGGGGATAACTCCTCTCCTGCAAGGCCTGATGGGGCAAGTGTTGGTGGAAGGGGACGAAGTGGTGGGGTGGCAATATCGATACGCATAGAGACGGTCTCCAAAAAGTAGATAATGTATGAAGTGGTGTGGTGCCGTCATGGCAGAGATTGCAACGGGAAAAGCCGCTGCAACGAAAATGCGGAGAGGTGAACTCCCTCAGGCATGTATCCTGCCCAATTCTGTTCCAAGTTTCATGCCACCTGTAAAACATTGGTTAAGTACTTGATAGGAAATATTTGGAGAGTGAGATGTCCTCTCTAGGCGGAATAGCTTGCCTATCTCAAGAGTAAAACCTGTCCTAGGTGAGCAAATTCTTCGAGTGCCTTTGTCTGATGTACAACTTCATTGTTTGGATAGAATGTATCGCCGAGCAAACACGAGAGATGAATCCGTAGTGAAAGAAGAGGAAAAGCACGGTAGACTATAGAAATGCAGCGCATAAGTTTGTGGAGAAAGTGAGTGGCACCGGAACTGAGACCAAATGTATGCATCATCCTCTTGAATCGAGAAGGGAAGCTCTTTTTAGGCGAGCGGCTTCATGAGCCAGATCACTGGCAATTCCCACAAGGTGGCGTTGATGAGGGTGGTTCTCTTGAAGAGACGGTACTCCGAGAGGTACATGAAGAGGTGGGGGTTGAGCCAGGAAAACTTCGTATTATAAGACGACTACATGCCACGCACTCGTATGAATGGGATTCGGTTCGTACCTATGAAGGGAGAGAGTATCGCGGACAGAGCCAGACTTTTTGGCTTGTTGAGTTTCTTGGGGATGACCAGGATATTGATCTTCAGGTCCACGAACAGGAGTTTCAGCGATGGCAGTGGGTAAACCCAAAAGAAGCACTGGCTCTTGTGTCACCTGTTAGACGTTCCGGCTATGAGCTTCCTGTCACTGAGGTGCTTGAGTATCTTTCGGAAAAGTATGAACCGAAATAAAGATTGAATTCGAATAGCTATCCTTAAGTCGTGCTTTTTACTCCGTGTTCGAAGACGCTTTATCTTGAGCAGCGAGTAGGAGTAGTGAGTACTTTGTAAGAGTAAGGCTTACGTTACTTCTATTTTCCATACTCCGCATGTTTTTTCCTCGAAGGAAGACTCTCACCTTAACGGGCTCTGGAAATTCCTCCGGAGCCGGATGTTGTTGCGCATAGATAAATTCTGGATCTTCTAAAAAGCCAAAAGATATCGGTGATGTTTTCTCAAAGGACTCATAGACGCTTGGATCACACGGTGTGCTCATAACGATCTGTTCTGCAAGATGAGCAGCTTTTGGTGACATCTGCTTTACGGTATTTTCTAAGCAGGCAAGGTAGTATTGAGGATATTCATGGTACTTTTTGCTGGGTACGCCCCCAAAGACCTCCTTAATTGTCTCTTGCGAGGAAAGAAATAGTGTCGAAATAGCGCGGGTCTGTTCATATGAGCCTGAGGGAGTTCTTAAGAGCGCTCGGAGTGGTTTCATTGATTCTTCTCCTACTGAGCCTCTCAGTGCAACGGATGCATAGTCTCCATCTCGTGGATGGTCGAGGAGTTGCGCGAGTTCATTTGCAATCTCTGGTAGTGGATTCTGGAGAGCAAGGGATAGTGCGTGCTTTACTTGCGGGTTGCTCTCCGAGCGGAGGGTATAAAATATGCACCGTTCAGTCTCAAATTGGGTGAGAATTGATTCCGCCACTGATTTTAATTCTCGCAAGACAAATCCCGCGATTAGTTTGTTTTCAAGTAAGGTTCTTGGATTGGTAATCACATCGACGAAATCAGTCGTTGTCGTTTTTGCATCGAGCAACTTGTCGTAAAGAGGAGTGCCCTTCACTCTTTGAGTAATTTCACAAAATGCTAATTGGCTCTCTCCTGATGTGTTCGGGAGTATAGAGAGGACACTTTTCACTGAAGGTGTAACTTCTCGAAGAGGGATAGAGAGCTCGTCGTGCGGTGGTATCACATGTTCCGGTGTTGAACGATGAAGAGCTTTATTTGCTGACTGCGTGTTATGCGGCGTTGGCTCTGGAAAATCCGCACTCTGTGATGATTGTGGGACGGGCATACGTAAAGACCTCCTAAAGACGATCCCTTACCCAATACACCACCCTGAGAGTCTAGCCGATAAAAGTCGTATATTCAAATGATTAGCTGCGTATCGTGCGATTTTTCCATCGTCGATTCTACACTAAAATGAGGAGAATTTGATTACTCACTTGGTTCAGTAACAATTAGAGAGATAGCTCAATTCATTGTTGGATCACAGTCAAGTTTTGATGGAGATGCCGGTGTTTAGACGAGAGGCTACGAGTCCAGACGGACCAGTC
>JBMTVV010000302.1:0-2912 GCA_049451755.1 Bdellovibrionota bacterium | reverse complement strand
ATTGAATATTATTCAGGTCTCTGAGACAATTCCTTGAGAGTACATGCAAAGTGAAAGCTCTGAGGGGTCTCATGTTCGAAAGTGACATCGCTGTTATCGGTGGAGGGATATTCGGCCTCTCTGCTGCAGATGCCTTTGCTAAGCATGGATACTCCGTCGCCCTGTATGAACGCGATTCAATCCACCAGGCGACTTCCAATAATAGCCACCGAATAATTCATGGCGGGCTACGCTACCTACAGAGTTTTGATCTCAAGCGACTCGCACGGTCTCTCGCTGCAAAACAGTATTGCCTTGAGACATTTCCGGACCACATCGTTCCACTCAATTGCTCGCTGGTTGTTTCCGGTAGAGGGGCAAAGCGGGCAAGCCTCCTTGCTATGGCAGGTTTAGGATACGGCTTTTTGTCGACCCTCCTTGGCTTTCCCACGGAGTGGTGTGGATTAGCTCCAGAGAGTAATGCCGCACAGAATCGTTTCTTTCAAAATCTTACTGCGAAAAAGTTTTTTCAGTGGACAGATGCTCGAATGAGAAATCCTTCGTCTCTAGCAGATCATCTTGCCCAGTCATTCCTAGAGCATGGTGGAGCTATTCGAGAACAGTTAAGAGTTTCTGCAATACGAGAGACCGACTCAGCCTATGAGATTATGTGTGATGGACAACGAGTGGGCTGTGCGAAACTCGTGATTCTCTGCCTTGGCCCCTGGAGTGATTCGATAGAACTGCCATGTGACCTGAGGCATAATTTCGATGAAAAGGCGCTCGCTTTTAATGTCGTACTAAAGCAAAACCTTGTTGGAGATCATGCCTTAGCGGTGGAGTCAGAGCGAACAAGGCAGATGCTTTTCTTTGCCCCAAGGGAGATAAGCGAAAGCAGTAGCATCCAATCTATGAAAACGGCAGTCGGTACCTGGTATCTCCCTTTGAATGGCACAGTAGAAAATTCGATGATTGTTCCGCAAGACAAAATAGAGTCTGTATTGAATGATATTAATGAAACTATATCCCCTCCAAAGCCTCTGACTCTTGAAGACGTCTATGGTGTTGAGTGTGGGGTACTCCCTGTTCGAGGTTTTAAGGGTGAGAGTCCTCAATTTTATGGAAGTGATGAGATGATCACGAGAGATGGAATTGCTTCCGTCATGAGTACAAAATACACCACCTTCTCGCAGACGGCTCAGGAGCTCGTTCAGTGGGTAAGGAGTCATTCTGAAATTACTCCTCGTGAAAATAGAAACCTATCTGCAGGAAGAATGGAGGGAACGTTATGAGAAGAAAAGAAGAGTGCGAGAATCCTCTGCGATCAATCATGAATATTATCTTTACAGTCTTTGCCGTTGGCGCGTTGGGATGTAACGCAACTGATTTACATGCAGGTGAGATAGCATCATACGAAGATTGTATTGAAGCTGGATATCCCATGATGAAGAGTATCCCCCCACGGTGCTCTACAGGAGATGGAAGGGTTTTCGTAAGAGGGGTAGCTACCCCACATTACATCGATTCCACTCAACGAAATCCCGTCGGTGAGGCTACATCACAAAAGGGATGTAGAGATACGTGTGGAAATGGTCGGTGTGAAGAGATTGTTTGTGAAGCTGTTGGATGTCCATGTATTGAAACCCCTACTTCGTGCCCAGATGATTGTAGTCGTTAGTTATAGAGTATGAGCTGGAATCCCATCGAACAAACGGAGTTACTCGTAAGGTGAATTATCTTTTCCTCCGAAAAGAAGAGAGTGCTGACTATTCCACTGCAACAGTAGTTGGAGAGCGTGCACGATATATCACTGAATTTCACCATCCTGTCGTTGGTGGTGAGTATTCAGCGCTGCTTGAGTCCGTAGGAAGTGCAACTGCGGTATGTGAGCAAATCAATAAAGAATCCATAGCATTTCGACTCGAGCAACGAGTTGAGCAGGCACCTCACTATCTTCCGGTAACGGTCATTCAAGGAATATGTCGTCCTCAAACGATGAAGAAAGTATTGCAATGTGCTGCGATGTTTCGTCTTGAGAGGATTCTCTTTTTGCCGACTGAACAAGGAGAGAAGAGCTATCGTCATTCAAAACTATTCCAGGATGAACGACAGTTGTCCGAACTCATTAAGGGAGCTGAGCAGGTAGGAAATGCATTTTTGCCGACTGTGAATCTCGTGAGCAGTCTGAGAGAAGGTGTTGATGAGGTTCCTACCAATTCCGCTCGCTTCATCGGCGAGCCTGCTGGGAGGCGTCGTATCGTTCACTCAGTTATGAACACGATTAAAGAAGTGATTCCTTTTCCGCAAGACATTGCGCTCGCTATTGGTCCTGAAGCAGGTTGGAGTGATGATGAGCTTGAGTTTTTTCACCGCTCGGATTTTCAGCGATTCTCACTTGGTGAGGACCATCTTCGCGTTGAGGTCGCGTTGACAGCTATTCTTGGTCAACTTCTGCTGTGGAGAGATGTGGCTGGCTCTCCCTTAATATCTGAGTGAACCCCGTCATAGAGCTGATTGAGCTTTCGTTCAAACACGTCAAAGGTATACTCGGCCTCTGCTAGGCGCATAGCATTCGCTTGTAGCTCCTCTCTTCGTGATTCAGATTCCAGAAGCTCGCTCAAAGCATTACCAAAGGCCTTCGGGTTTGGCTCTGCAAGTTGTGCAACCGTATCTGTCAGTACCTGGGTATGAGTCGGAAGCTTTGTTGCGAGTAGAGGGATACCTGAGTGGAGATACGAATACACCTTCATAGGAGTATTGTTACCAAGCGTTCGTGGGGAGGTAAGAATCGTTGCCTGTCGTAAGTAGTCAGAGAGGAGCGCAACCGGCCGAGGGCCGAGGAGTTGTGCTCTCTCGGGTGGAATTCCGAGTGCGAGAATTTTTTGTCGATAGGCAGCAATATGTGTCTCTATCCCTCCAATGATAAGAAGGTG
>JBMTVV010000301.1:0-2919 GCA_049451755.1 Bdellovibrionota bacterium | reverse complement strand
GTCAGAGTATGTAGGACAACATCCACTTCGTATGAATGAGGTATGTCAGATGGCAGAACTCTTCGCCCGGGCTCAATGCTACGCTTCGTTCCCCGATGCAGAAGGTGCATGGGAACAAAAACATGAAGTTATTTTCTCTCAATTTCCTGATGGCTTCTTCGAACAACTTCGCGCTGAGATCGCTCTTTACGAAGATTTTATCCCAGAAGCCACAGACTTTGGCGACTTAACCGTCTCAGAAGGAGATGATTCGGGCACTAGTAACCGTCAAAACTTCATACCGAAGTCGAATCCACACCTTGCGCGGTGTCCTGAACACGTACAACGAGCCTTTATCGAAGTACATAGAGAGCTTGAACGTTCAGAGACTGCCCTTTATGCGATCAAAACTCTTCTTGAAAAGGGGATTCCAGAAACTGGGATTTCACGAGGATGTCTCTTTATTGATACCGGTGGCAAGCTCCGCCCAGCACTACGCTTCGGCGAAGTCGCTCTTCCGGAGTACAGAAAACTCATGAACAACAACCGAATGGGAATATTTGAAACTATCGCGCAAAAAGGACCTTTCATTCGCGAAGTGAACGGAGTTACTGGCGCTCCCGTGATTCAGGTTCGTGGCGGCCTAAATGATACCGAGCTAAACGGGGTTCTCTATCTAGAGATAGATAAAAAGAACGGGCATCCGGAGGCCGATCCAAAGCTCTCGTTCCGGATCATTCGCTCGAGTATCGCTGAGTGTATCAGGCACTTAGACGAGGATGACCTGTGGCGCATTAGCTTCTATTAAGCGCTTCTATTGAAAACAGAAACTCTTATTACAGCTGCACTCACTACGGCGTGAGAGCAGCTCATCGTCCTATTTCATGACAACTTCGAATAGTAATGGGCCAGTCTCATTCTCGATGAGCTCAATCTAAATAGGCTTATCCTCGGTAAACTGTACACAAAGATAGCCAGGCGACTAGTTGTAGAGGATTAATATCTCTTACTTGCTAGACGAGTTCTTTGACTTCTCTGCTCTTACCTTCGCTGGCTTTGGACGAGAATTTCCGTAGCTACCCCGCTTTGTTTTTCCCTTTCGAGACCGAATATCTCCCTTACCCATAGAGCCTCCTTTCATTCGATGAGTCTTCAGTGTTATGCTCTCATAAGGTACCCGATCTACAAACAAAGGCAAGAATTAGGCAATGAAAGACGGTAGAGCCGATAAAATCACGACCGTTCCAGAAGAGTCGACGGAACGGCAGTCCGAGAAGGGGTCACTCACATCAGCACCTAAGAACGACGAAGCCCCTTACTCAGGAAAAAGTACCGTAACACACCATTCTGCTATTGAAGACTCTATAGGTGAAGATATCGCCATCTCTGTCGCGACTGAGTTTCTCCCGGAACAGAGTGAGACTCCGAAGGCGCTCTTCGCCTTCTCCTACACCATCAGGATCGTTAACGAGGGGAAAACGACCGTACAGTTGTTAAATCGACACTGGAGAGTCTTCTCTGGCGGGAGACAGATTGCTGATGTGAAGGGTGAAGGTGTGGTGGGCGAACAGCCAATTCTTCAACCAGGTGAAGCCTTCGAGTATGAGAGCGGAACACTCCTACACGACCCGATTGGCACCATGAGCGGGAGCTATACATTCGTCGATGAGTACGGGACGTTCTTTGATGTTCCCGTTGAAGAGTTCTCCTTCATCCACATGGATGATCTCACAGTACATTAGAATTCTCACAGTACATTAGAATTCTCACAGTACATTAAAATACAGCAAAGAAAAAAGTGCCGTAGACTAAAAACGCCCTGTATGCGGAGGGCTATTACACGGGATAGCTTCAAGCCGTGTTAGGGTAGCGAGACGCTAACTGTGCGCGCTAGTAACTTTCGCACTCTTTCCTCAGCGAGTAGAGTAAGTATAGAGGTGCTATTAATACCTCGGGAAAATACCGCGACCTTCATGTATGAGAAAATTTCCAGTCACACCAGAAAAAGAGCGTGAGCTTCTCGAACGCATGGAATCACTTGGAATTTCTGAGGACGATCTTGAGGAGTCGTTCATTCGAGGAAGTGGGAGCGGAGGGCAAAAAATCAATAAGTCCTCTAATTGTGTTCGGCTTAATCACCTACATACTCGCACTGAAGTTCGGTGCCAAGCCTCTCGCTCACTGGCGATGAACCGCTTTTCTGCTCGACGAATGATGTGTGACAAAATAGAAGCTCTCGTGGAAGGGAAAAAGAGCAAAGAAGAGCAGCAAAGAGAAAAAATTCGTAGACAAAAGAGAAAACGCTCAAAACGGGCTAAAGAGAAAATACTTACTGACAAGCGAGCCCAAGCCGATAAGAAATCACACCGCAAAAAAGTGAAGCCTGAATGACGCAACTCTGGAAAAGGCAATACGGCACAACTACTGAGGGTATTCCTTACTGATGACAATAGATATCGCGGAGAGGAACTGAGAATATTCTCTCTCCTCCTCCCTACCCCCCTCCCCTGTCTCCTAGCCGAAGGACAGAGCAAAGACCTGATTACGGTCGCACGCATCCAGCTCAAGAGAGCGGAGTGTGACCACTCCATGGATCTGCTCTGCAGTTTTTGGATCAACGAGTAATGTTTCTCCACTCATATCAAGATTTCCAAACAGCGAAAACGCTTCATTCAGTGGATCTCCGATGATATTCATTTCACTACCAACGCCCTCGGTGCGAGCCGATGCTTGCAGGCCCATACCTGACGAAAGGACACCACGTATGGAGGAGAATACTTGAGAGCCTGCTAGCTGTTCGCTCATACGCTGAAACGCACGAACAGCTCGCAACGCTTGGTTTTTACCATCACCACCAACCCAAAGGGCGACAACTCGCTTCCCGATCTGGCGGTCTATGCGACCATCAAATTCTTCAATGATTTTTCTAGCGCTCGTTTT
>JBMTVV010000300.1:0-2922 GCA_049451755.1 Bdellovibrionota bacterium | reverse complement strand
TCAAGTGCTTCTTTAGTTTCTGGGGATACATTTGTAGTATTTGATGTTGATGGCACGATTACAGCGGTGAATGAAGCAGCGCTCCGCATTTTGGGGAAAGGGGGCTCGAGCGCAGAATATGAAGGTACCATCGTCGAGAGTTTCATGCCTGATGAGGTATGGGCAAAAATTGGTCATCTCTTAAGGGAGGAGTTGGCACGGCAGGATTCACCACGTATCCAAGAGCAAGAAGTGCTCTTTTCCGTTGATGGCAGAGAGCGGCGGGTACTGTGTACGACTGGAGCCTTAGTGACGGATAGCCACCGTTCACTGGGAAATGTGCTTCTTATTGATGATGTAACGGCACTGAGTGAAGCGCAGCGACTTGCGGCATGGCGGGAAGCTGCTCGGCGCATTGCACATGAAATTAAGAATCCTCTCACCCCGATTCGACTGGCTGCGCAGCGGCTTGGGAGGACATTCCAAGACTCGGATACAAACGGGAAGCAGGTACAAGAGGCGACTCACACGATCATTGAGCATGTTGATTCTATAAAGAGGCTCACTGACGAATTCTCTCGCTTTGCGCGAATGCCGATGCTCGAGCTGAAGCAGACAGATTTAAAGCTTATTGTTCACGATGTTGTGCTCTCATACGTTGAGAATGTGGCGGGAATATCCTTTCAAGCCATTGTTGCTGATGATGTTCCAGAGATACAGGCAGACGCTGAGCAAATTCGTCGAATGCTGATTAATCTCATTGAGAACTCAATTCGAGCTATCTGTGACGAGGTCATCAAAGAGGGTGAGGGAGCAGCCGTCTCTTCGGGAGATATCGCCCGAATACTTGTTAAGCTCTATCCTGAACTTAATAAGGAGCGGCTCATCCTTGAGATCTGCGATAACGGCCCAGGAATCCCAGTTGAGGACCGGCCAAGAGTCTTTGAGCCATACTTTACCAGACGAAGTGGTGGAACTGGTCTAGGGCTTGCAATAGTTGCATCAATTGTCTCAGAGCATCATGGAGAGGTCCGGGTTACTGATTTTTCACCTCGTGGTACTCGAATGGTCATTACCCTTCCATTGACTATGGATGGTCATACTCAGCGCAGACTTGAGGTTACTTCATAACATAATTTCTTGTCGTTCTATGGTTGCCTCGGTACTCTCTACGAGGGGCCAGAAATGGCTCGTGTGAGTATCTTGATGCTCTTACACAGAGAAGGGAGAGAAATATGACAATTCCGACAGAGACGTTATCGAGGTACATACTCCGGAAAGAGGCTGAGCATCCTGAGGCAACGGGAGAACTCAGTGAGCTCCTGACTTCTATTGGGGTGGGCGTAAAGATGATTGGGCATCTCGTAGCAAGTGCTGGATTCATGGGAACGAAGGGGTATACGGGTAACGTCAATGTGCAGGGAGAGATCACACACCAGTTGGATGAAGATGCCGATAGTATTTTGGTAGAGCTTCTCGGAGCCTCCGGACATTTTGGTTCACTCGTTTCAGAGGAGCGAGATGGCGCTATTGAAACGCAAGCGATTAATAAAGGTGCCAAGTACGTAGTTGCGTTTGATCCGCTTGATGGCTCGAGCAATATTGGCTCGAATATCCCGGTCGGTACGATTTTTACGATTTTTCGAATTTGTGATGATGCGGTAGGTGCGCGGGTTGAGGATTTTCTTCAGCTCGGCCGACGAGTAGTGGCTGCCGGTTATTCCGTGTACGGGGCGAAGACCTCGTTTGTCTACTCGGCTGGAAATGGGGTGCACGGATTCACCCTTGACCGGACGATTGGAGAGTTTGTCCTGACGGAAGAGTCAATGCAGCTACCAGACTCGGGAAACACCTACAGTGTGAACGAGGGCTACTGGGAAGGGTGGAGTCCGAAGTTACAAGAGTTCGTGCAGTCGTTACGGACGAGTCAAAACCCTACCGGCAAACCGTTTACCTCGCGCTATGTGGGCTCACTCGTGGCTGACTTCGATCGCACGTTAAGAAAAGGAGGGCTATTTCTCCATCCCGGGAATGCTGAGCGACCAGAAGGGAAGTTGCGATTATTGTATGAGTGTATTCCACTTGCGTTCATTGCAGAACAAGCCTCGGGCCGTGCTTCTAACGGGACGGCAAATATTCTTGATATTGAACCCAAGGCGATTCATGAAAGAAGTCCCTTTATTGTTGGCAGTAAGCGAGAGGTGGAGTGGTACGAGCGGCAGGTGGGGAATCAGCAGTCGTGAGTTAAGTCGTCCTGATTTCTTCTGCTAGACTACGGTGAAGGGGGCCTTTTTATCACATATCATCCTTCTGACGCGTAGCATCAATCCAACAGATGAGAGACTCTCGAATGAGTAAGACCCTGCCTAATTGGGTATGAACTGAAATCAGAAGAGCGTCCATAAGGAGACATCTTTCATCCTGTCTAAATTCCTTGATATTACGTTTTTTTCAGCGACTCTATGAGTTTAAGAAACTCATCTTGGGGCTTTAACAAGCTCGTTTAACGGAGGAGTCTGAAAACTACGCGCTCCTGCTTCTGTATAGAATGCTAGCACAGTAGTGGCAATCTTTTCGATAAAATCGTCTTTTTCGGATTGCGTATTTCGTCCGCTAGCAGTGCTGCATCCTTCCCAACTAGTGATGCGGAGATGTTGTGGACAGCATGTAAAGATACTACTAGTCATACATTCGACTGTTTAGTTCTTGGATCGACTCAGGGGCACCTGCCCCGGGTAGGGGCTAGGAATCGGAAACTGCACGGCCCCATGTCTTTGCCATGACTGCGATCTACAATCTGGCGCTAACGATGGCTCTACCTTTTCTACTAATGTCTTCGAGAATCTTAACTGAATCAAACCGATTGTTTAAGAAGGCAAAACTACTCGGCAGCTGAACGTTTAAGGAGTGTTGTCAATTTTCACTCGGACGTTTCTCGCACTG
>JBMTVV010000299.1:0-2932 GCA_049451755.1 Bdellovibrionota bacterium | reverse complement strand
TAGAACAATGGTGTATTTTAAGTGGGGCCAGCGGGTCACCCCACAATTCATGAGGAAAAAGTCTATCTTCGAGCCAAAGAAACCAGATCCATCTGCACCTGCACTGAGCAACTCTACGGCGTACAGGGATTTCGGTATATGCCAGGTGGGGGAACACTTGGAGACAGCCTCTTTATGCTCGCTGTTGGACACACGGCCTCCCGTTATCCGGGATTACGACAAGAGGATATCCTTATGACGGCCTTAACGAATACTTCAGGAGAGCGGTGGGGGCTCTCTGATGAGGTACATACTGCAAACAAGTGCGTTCCAGCAGACCACCCGCACGCACAACGACATGGGCGTGCACAGATCTATCGGTGGTATGCAGGCATTCACGCTCTAACGAGACACTATGGAGTCAGCAGCATGCAAGAGATTGCCGACCCACAAGTATTCGAACGCGCAACAACATATTCAACAATTCTCTCACAAACGGAACCAAACCAACGATATTGTACCGAAGAGGCACTACGCTCACTCGCTCTTATCGCAAGTGAGGCAGGCAAATCACCAGATGATATTGTGCACGCTCATCGCAGCCAAGCGCACTGGTAGCGAGTACGCATTGTGCTCGAGCTCGTCGAACTAGTTGCCGTAAACGGTTACCTTATATTTGCCGACAACGCCAAGGATATTTTCAGCATGCCAGTCGACATGATCTACCGTTGTTATTCCACCTTGCTTCTTTGCAGCTTCGATACTGCAGTCACCCGTCGCAACGAGCGCTAGGATGCTCTTGCACTCCGTTATTCCTACTTTCGTCGCTCTTCCCGCAGCGCCAGTTGCCTCAACTGGGAGTGAGACGTCTGTATAGATTGATCCCATTGGGAAAGAAGTAGCACACCCCGAGAGCGCACCGATAATGAGAGAGAAGATAGCGAACGTTACTTTCATAGGGAGACTCCTTAACGGCAATTCCAAACCAAAAACTGTGATCCCAAAATCCGTATCCGCAAGAGGTGTGTTACGAGCACAGATCAGCACCTTCTGCTCACTCGACTAGGGAGCAAAGGCACCGCGAACATATTCAACTTCCTGAGAGGTTACTTGAGTATGTCGTATAACAGGTTGGTGCCCGCAAACAGGGCCCCCAATAGAACGGAAACAATCAATACTGAAAGGCCTACGCTCGGCGTCTTTCTAGGTGAAGCGCTAAGAGGGAGACGCAGCTTGGAGTAATCCCCGGAATTCGCATCGCTTGACCAATAGAAGCAGGACGATGAAGCTGAAACTTCTGTCGCGCTTCATTTCGTAAGCTCGGAATCTGGTCGTAGGAGAAGTCAGCAGGAATTTTCGTTGATTCCATACGACGGAGACGACTGACCTCTTTCTCTTGCCGTTTTAAGTACCCACTAAACTTCACCTCCGTCTCCAGCCGGCGTCGGAGACTCTCTGGAAGCATCTGATTGAGGTGGGCATCGTATTCACACACCATCTGCATCCGCATCTCTGGTCGTCGCAACAACTGTTCGAGTGAGAGCGCATCTTTAATCTCTGCACTCTCCAATGAGCGAAGCCATTGATTGGTTTCTTCAGTTGGTTTGATCCGAGTTGATACGAGGTGCTCTCTGGAGGCATTCAGCGTTTTCTCCATATCTTGGAAACAACACTGCTGCTCCTCAGAGCATAACCCGAGAGAGATCGCTCTCGGCGTGAGTCGCTCTGCCGCATTATCCTCGCGCAAGATCAATCGATACTCCGCTCGAGAGGTAAACATCCGGTACGGCTCATCAACCCCATGAGTGGTGAGATCATCGATCATCACCCCGATGTACGCATCACCGCGGGAAAGAACGAAGGGCTCTTCCCCACGAAGAGAAAGCGCAGCGTTCACCCCCGCAATAAGCCCTTGAGCAGCCGCTTCTTCATAGCCCGATGTGCCGTTAATCTGCCCTGCAAGAAACAATCCCTGAACATCTTTCGCTTCAAGAGTCGGCTGTAGCCCGCGAGGATCAATCGCATCGTACTCCACTGCATAGCCAGGCTGGAGAATAACAGCCTCTTCCAAGCCAAAGATTTTTCGCACGAGCTGCTCTTGTACCGCAGCTGGCAGACTCGTTGAAATCCCATTGGGGTATACAATGTCTGACTCAAATCCTTCTGGCTCAAGAAAGATGTTGTGCGACTTTTTATCCGCAAATCGATAGACCTTATCTTCAATTGAGGGACAGTAACGCGCACCGATTGACTGAATCTGCCCATTGAACATGGGGCTCTCTTCTCGGTGATCATGAATGAGTTGATGAACGGCCTCGTTCGTTTTCGTGATCCAACAAGAGATCTGCTTTTCAGGCAGAGCTCTCGTCATGATGGAAAACGGTTGCGCATCAAGCTCTCCTGGCTGTTCCTCTAGCTTCCCAAAATCTATCGTGGAGCGCTTCAATCGTGGCGGCGTCCCCGTTTTTAACCGCTGTAACGTAAAGCCGAACTTTTTTAACGATTCGCTGAGGTTGTTTGAGGCAGCATCATCGTGTCGCCCTCCAGATCGCTGCTCACGTCCACAGTGAAGAAGCCCTCTTAGGAATGTACCCGTTGTAAGAACAAGAGCGCCGCACTCAACTCGAGTTCCATCTCCGAGACAAACAGCACGCACATGCCCGCCCACTTCTTCTATTGCAGAGACCTCCCCTTCAACAACGGTGATCCCTGGGTGGGACTCAATGAGTCGTTGTACTTCAAGCTTGTAGAGATCTCGATCAGCCTGCGCACGGCTCGCTTGAACGGCTGAACCTCGGCTTGTGTTGAGCGTTCGAAACTGTATCCCGGTCGCATCAATTGCACGGCCCATCAAGCCACCGAGCGCATCGACTTCTTTTACCAGATGCCCCTTGCCAAGCCCCCCTATCGCTGGATTACACGACATCTGACCAATGCCGGTCTTCCGAAGGGT
>JBMTVV010000298.1:0-2941 GCA_049451755.1 Bdellovibrionota bacterium | reverse complement strand
GAGAGGAGAAGAAATAAAGACATACCCGCTATACTCGAATCTTTGCCATTTTTACCATCCAGATAATTCCTATGCCGACCAGTAGAAGCCCAAGTATGAGCAATACTCTTCCGTAAGGGTGCATAAAAGCCTCAATGAAGGCGCCCCTGTTCGTTATTCCCTGAATAGCACCAATAAGTAGAGTACAGCCGGCAATACCAAACGCAGAGAGCTTTTGCATGGCGACAGCACCCCTTGTTTTTCTTCGAAAGGATTGACGCTGGCGAGTTACCCGGGCCAAGCGCTGCAGGCAATACGACAGACTCGCACCTTCCTTACGAGCAAGTGCGAATGCCATACGAAACAATTTAACATCGGGGTGACGCACGCGAGAACCAAAGCGTGCAATTGCGGACTCTTCACTCAATCCCTCCTGCAATGCCGTATTAATGGACTCTAGCTCTGCGCACATAATAGACGTTTTCTGAAATAGCTGTGCTGACTGCGTAAGCGCGATGAGCGGATCGAGCCCTGTTTTAATACCCGAGGCAAGTGACATAAGGAGCGCTGTATAGTCTCGATCGAATCCCATCTGTCGCTTCTCACACCGTCGCTCAATCAGATGTATCTGGGTGGCGTAGAGAAGAAACGGTGCAATAAGAGGAACTATCGAACCAAGCACTACTGCCAGAAGACTTGCCGAAAGAGTCAGAGCAACCAATATATAGCACCAATTTCTTTGCTCTTTCTCTGAGATGTCAGCATAAGTACAAGCAAGGGGGGAGTAGAGTCGTACCACATACCAAGGTGTACCAACTGAGGAGTGTATATTTTTCTGACCTGCATCAAACCTCGGAGTGCTCTCTCCTAGCAAATCTCGTACTCGGAGTATCTCTCTACGACTCCCTGACAATCTCAATGCTGCTCTCATGCGGCCTTTGCCCCTTCTTGAAAAGCCACACCACTTGACAACTCGATTCGTTCCGGCAGCCGCGAAAGGAAAACAGGCTCTTCTCCACCCTCAAGCTCCGAGCGAAACTGACTGACTCTCGAGATGAGACTCCATGTAGGAATATCAGCTTCTCGATCATAGAAGAAAATATCGCGCTGTCTGAGCACCCCATCAGAAGCAGCGCCCAACTCTTTAATTTCCATAATCCGCCTCTTACCGGTTTTACGGCAGATATTTACGAATGCTATCACTTGTACAGCTGTACCAATTTGCTGTGTGAGAACATCTCGGCCGACACCCCGCTGCGCTCTTCCAAGAAATAGCTCGAGTCGGGTAATTGCATCACTGGCACTCTTGGCATGAATGGTGGACAAACCAGGGTGCCCAGAAGCACACACATCAATAAACGCCTCAGCTGCTTCTGAATCCCGAATTTCTCCGAAAATAATTCGGTTCATCGCCATACGCATTCCCGCGCGTATACACTCAGCTGGCGAGATCCTGCCTTCCCCATCAGTATTTGCTTCTCGCGTCGTTATGTATCTTGTTTGCGGATGCTGGAGTCGGATCTCTGGAGTATCCTCAATCACCAGTATTGAGTCTTCATGTGGGACACTACTTGCGAGCGCTCGTGCCAATGTTGTCTTACCAGTTCCCACTTCTCCAACAATAAATGCGGTATGCCCTCCCTGAATGAGGAGTGAAAGATATCGAAGCACCGGCTCTGGTGCTAAGCCACTATCGACAAGATCTTCGATTGATACCGTACCGAAGCGATTGAGTCTTATTGTAAGGTAAGGACCCGTATCACACAGCGAGCGATGAACCGCATGCACTCGTGCAAAGCTCCCAATCATCCCATCTGCAACTGGCCTCTTGGTTGAGTACGAGGTGCCAGCTTTTTGGAGAATACGTTCAACGAATGTTTCATACGCTTCCTGACTCGCAAAACGAATCGGCGTTGAGTATGTCCTTCTCGCTCTCTGAAATGACACTTGTCGACTGTCGTGTACGACGATATCTGAGATATCTGGAGCATCTACTAAGTCCTGCAGCACTCCAAACGGGCGGCTTTCACGATCAAGCTGTGCCAGAATCTGATCACGCTCAAAGTTACTGATATCGAATCCTTGTTGACGCGCGATCGAACGCACAAGATCCGCAAGATCAACTACTGCGACATCTTGTGCCCCAGTATCCGCCTCGTGACGTCCAAGTTCACGCTGAACCTCACGAAGGATGTGCACCAACGCCGGTGACAAGCTCTCATCACGGGGTGCAGGCAATGCCAGCGCTTGAAAACTACGATTACGTGGCACAATCTCTTCAAGTTCTTCTGGGGTAATCCGTCGCACTATTCCTCGCCCTCCTCTCCCCATCCGGCTGGCACCACCTCTGTGCGAATCCACCGCCCCCCTCGAAGTGCATACTGTCGAGCATTTTCTCCCTCAACTCGGAAAAAGCCTTTTACTCGCTCTTCAGGTTTCGAGGAGTCTCCGCCCTGGAGCCGCTCCCGATCATACCGTCGTTCAGCCCAACGCCCCTGATCGCCCAGACTTCGAAGAGCAAAGGTTATCTTTCCGTGTGGCGCTGCCGTGGTAATGGTGAGCGCTTGCTCTTGCGTTACGAGTAACGTCACCGTGCTCGGCACACGATCACTACTTGAATTCCGAATCGGGTTCACAGAGCGGGCGGCTGATAGAATCCGCACCTTCTCCGCTACAACGCGAGTTCCCTCTCCTGTAACGAGTAGAACATCAACAATTGCTCCACTACTAGCCCATCCTTCGACGGCACCAGTTGCATCTACTTTCACAGTAATTGCTCGCATTCCATCTGGAATCCTATCGATCACCGGATTCGAAACACTCGGATTCATACTGAGATTTTTTTCGAAGATAGGGAGATTAGCTGGAAGTGGGGCAATCGTCATTGAGGCCAAAAAGGGCTCTATCTCCAACACGGCACAAACAGGTACCTGATGACGGGGAAAAGAGACTCGAGTAAATC
>JBMTVV010000297.1:0-2956 GCA_049451755.1 Bdellovibrionota bacterium | reverse complement strand
GTTAGAGCGGTCATAAGAGCAGCGGGGGGCGATGAAGGTCTTATCGTTCGGTGCTCACGCTCCACTATCACCCGTCCTCCCGCGCGACCGGAGGATGTCTCTCTTGCCACAAAAAAGCTCTCTCAGGTACTCGATTTTACCCCGTGCGAGCTGAATGAAGGTCTCGTTCGGGCATTTTCATGACCGGGTCCTTGAGCTCGGTAGGTTACTCAATCGATGTTGGCCTGACTCTTGCGGTGGAACGAGAACGGTATCAGAAAGATTCGAGCACTCATTCGAAGTTTCTGGTCATTTGAATAGCTTGGCAGTAAACTGCCCCAAATTAGTATGAACAGGTTTCATACTCATGAGAAAGAGGATGCATAGAGTGGGTTGGTGGAAGAAGGATAGTGAACAGGAGTCTCATATTCAGGATTCTCATATTGCTGGTGCAGGGAGGCAAAAATCTGCAGTCGGTAGAACTATGGGTAAGGATCATGCCGACTCAAAACTTCATAGGACGGACTCACACGCGGACGGAGGCATACGGCTAACCCCAGCCGATCTTGAAAAAAAATATGGTACGGTTCGCTCTGCACTCGGAGCAGGTACTGTCATTCAGGGTAAACTAAGCTTTGATACTCCTGTACGCATTGACGGTAGTCTTATTGGAGAAATTTTCTCCTCCAGTGTGCTTATTATCGGACCCCAAGGAAGCGTTTCTGCCGATATTAATGTCGAAACTCTCGTAGTGCTTGGCTCTGTTTCCGGCGAGATAAAAGCTCGCAAGCAGTTAGAAGTTTTTGCTTCGGGTGAAGTCGTGGGAAATATTATCACCCCCTCTCTCACCGTAGAAGATGGTGCATACTTTGACGGCACATGTTCTATGTCGGCTGCTAGCGATTCTGTCTCTCACGAAAGTTTGAATGGAGAGAAAACAACTCGAGCTGCGGAAAAGAACCGGAGGGAATCACCCTCTATCCCAGTTACGAAGAATCACGAGAAAGAGAGCCTTAGCGACCAACCAAAGAAGAGCGCTACGAAACCTGAAGTAAGTAGCCAAGAATCAGTTGTGAAATCTGAGTCGAAGATAGAAAACGCGATGCACTAGAAGAGGCGCAAAACAGAAACCCCTGAAGCACAGAAAGCCTGAACCACAGAGAACCAGAACCACAGAGAGCTCAACCTCTTACGACAGAACCACGCACCGGTAAGTTCGCAATCAACCGCAGCTATCCTCATAGCGCACAATGCTCACGAATTATGTCATCGTGAAACTATCCCACCGTCAGCAGCGGCAACACGAACACTAGCACAGGGAGAAACGGTAAAGTCTCGAATACTTTCCGATGCAATATAGGGTGATGCGTCTAAACCCTGAGGTTACTCAGCGTGAGCGTCGCTTGAAACTGACTCACCTTCAGTCGCACGCGCTCCAAAAATTTTAGTCTTAATGCGAGCAGCCTTACCACGAAGTGGTCGTAGATAAAACAATCGTGAGCGTCGCACCGAGCCAAGACGCACGACCTCTATCTTCTCTATTCGAGGGCTATGAAGAAGAAATGTTCTTTCAACACCAACATTGTACGAGACTTTCCGGACCGTGAAGGATGCATTTACATGCTGGTCGCTCTTTGAGCGTTTGATAACGACACCCTCAAAAATCTGAACCCGCTCTTTATTTCCCTCAACGATTCTCGCATGAACCTTAACGGTGTCTCCGGCACGGAACCGAGGAGTTTCTTTCTTGAGGTAGCCCTGCTCTAATTCTTTAATCACTGCGCTTGCTGCCATGACTCATCATCCTATTGTGTAGCTACGCGAACCGCGTAACTCTATCTTTTCGCTTATCTAAATCTTTTCTTGCTACCGCCCAAACTCTTCCCTCTACTGCCGTATCTCCCGATCCAGCTCTCGCTAGGAAGTGGCTCGCATACACTCCACTTCGCCGGCCTTGAAGAGTAGAAGACCCATAACTGCAGAAAACTTCTGGCTTGGGGCGGTGCATGAAGGCCTCAGACGCGGCTCAATACGCCAGCCTTCTGCTACTCCACGCTCAATAAGCTCTCAATTTTCACTAAGACGTTCTCTCTCCGGAGTTCTCATCTTCAGTGCACATTAATTTTTATTGAGCATTCGCGTCCTCCCTTTCGAGAAGAGCGTAAGGTACGGTATAGTACCAGAAATGAATGGGGAAACAAGTTGTGGGAGAGGAACTCATTCGCAATGCTCTGGGACTGAACGAAGGGCTCTTTCTCACAAGAACCCTCTCCTATCAACTACCTGATGGAGCTGTTCAGGAATCTATTGACAAGGAGCAGATAGTATTAGTGTAGTTAATTCATAATGTTACATAAAATCTCGTCAGAGGCCCCGTAGCAGCAGACGCAATATCTTCTGACCTGTAGCGACTGAAGGACACTCGCCCAAATAAGAATTGAGATACCATGAAAAAGAAAAAAGATACGAATCGAACGCAACCTGACAAGAAAAAAGAGCAGCAAATACAGTCTCTTATTGAGATTCTTGCCACCCAGAATATACAAGTACGACGTGAACGACTCAAGAGGGGCTCTCAGTGGAGTGTTCAAAGCGGAATCTGTCAGCTTGGTGAGGCGCTGACTGTATTTGTTGATCGGAATCTCTCTCAAGATGACCAGGTGGAATTCTTGATAAGCACCATCTGTCAGATGTCACTATCAATCGACCAAACCCTGCTGCAAGCGTTACCAAAACAGGTGCAAAACCTCCTGAGCGCGCCGAAGGAAGCAGAGGCAGCCTAGGAAACTGGGCTCCCCCGATTCATTCTCCATCAGATGAGATATGCGTAGGTAGCTACCTCTTATTGCGCAGTGCCTTTATTGCGCAGTGGCTTTATTGCGCGGTGCCTTTATTACGCGGTGGCTCAAACTCGTGAGTCCCAGTGCAACACGGCCGACGGTTATTCTCAGTCATCTTCAAAAGATGGTGGAGAGCT
>JBMTVV010000296.1:0-2969 GCA_049451755.1 Bdellovibrionota bacterium | reverse complement strand
TAACCGCTTCCGGATAGAGATCTACCTGCACATTATGTTCTAACGATTTAGCGGGTGAGGATGTTGACGTATCAAAAGTTTCTGACGGAGGAGTAATGGCCCTTGCATGGCAATGAAAAAACTCAATCGGGAACGGCAACTTATCTTGAGCCTCCATCGGAGCTACCTGAGCTAGATAGGAGCTTTGTGTAAAAGGAAGTTGCAGATTAAGCGTCAGTGCCTGAAGAGATGGAAGAATAATAACGGATTCGGTGAAATTCTTTTCAGCGAGCTTCTCGAGAATCTCTTTAATAGGAAAGGAAGTGTGCGTAGGGTTCTCTTCGGTTGTTTGCAAGTCTTGAGAGGTTCTTATTGACGCTGCGTCCTGCGTCTTTACTGTGTTTTGGAAAGTCGAGACCCACCAGGCTGAGGCATCCACGGTAATATCCTCAGCAACGGAAACTTCAGGGCCCTGACCGGTCAGCATAACAGCACGAACGGTTGGTCGAGTTGCATCAATACTAAGAATTTTCTTTTGAGCTATTAGCACTCGGAGCACTCCTGATTTCCTCCCGCTTCATTGTAGAGGGTTCTTCAGCGACCCGAAAGGCGTGAATAGCGACTTTGGACACGAGCGCTCAGCGTCGTTGAGGCTGCCGTTTCGCTCTCAAGGGGACTGTAACACTGATGCTCTTAGGAACGGCTCGAGGTGTTCTCACTTTTATAGTGCAACGCACCATTGCAGGGAGTTCTTTTTTCTGTCCTTCTCCCCAGGTACGTGACCATTCTTTCGTCGCCATATCAAAATATTCAAAGGAAAGGCTTTCCACCGTATCGACCAAGGGAAATCGTACTGCCTTTTGGAATGCCTCTTTGAAGGGGCGCTCATATGGGACTTCCTCTCGAATCAGTGAGTAGACCGGGTAGTCCTCCTGCGGAATCCTCTCAGGATCTTGCTTCAATGAATACGATATCTGCACAAGACCCGTCTGTGCGGGCCGGTCTTCGAGGAAATTCTGTCCTGCATTTAATCCGATGAAGGTAATACTATCCCCAGGGAGTCCATTCGGGAGCTCATTTCGCTCTCCGATGAGATTATCTGCTGAGGTATATTGAGTTTCTGTATCATCGGGAGGTGGCATGATTGAGATGCCGGCCGTGGCGAGTTGGAGTTCCCGCGAGAGCCGTTTGATCAGTACTAATTCTAGCCGTTCGACCTCTTGTTCATCTTCAATGATACCTTTTGCAGAGAGTAAACTTGAGATTGTCGAATAGGAAAGGGTCAGCATGATCGACAACGCCGTAATCGCCAAGAGCACCTCAATAAGGGTAAAACCTGGAGACAGACTGCGACCGTGACCTCGCGGTTGGCCCCGCTGCTGTCCCTTGCTACTCCTCCTCTTCATTTTGCTCCTCGGTTACTTCGTCCTCATCGAACGGGATGAAAAGAACAAGCTGTAGGGACTCTGGTTTACGCTCGCCCCATGAGATCAGCAGCTCTATTCGCTTCATGGCATTATCGTTCACATTTGGTATGCCCCAATACTCAACGGTAAGCTCTGCTTCGTAGTCAGCAATGTACGTTTCAGACGGTGCCTCTGACTCCGTACTCTCCACGGGAAGCACTCCATTAAGGATATCAGCCGGCGTCCCGTTGTATACTCCTACATCCATCGGTTCACCAGCAGATTCACGAGCTTCAATGGCACTTAGTATCTCTCTCGCAAGAAGCGCAGCTTCGCGTTGCTGTCTTTCTAAGACAGTGCGTTGGACAAGCGCACTTTGTAATCCAAGGATGATGGTAAGAGCACTCCCTAGCACTGCGAGTGCGATTATTACCTCAAGAAAGGTAAAACCCTCTTGCGAATGCTTCATGTCTTTTTCTCCGCAAAAGTCCACTCGTAGTCTTTGAATTCATTAAATGTTTGAGTGAGTCCAGTAAAGGGATTGTTAACAAGGGTCATCTCTTGCTTCTCTCCGATAAGGATATGAATCGCGATGAACTCGGCAAAGCCCTTGGGTGAAAAACGCATTCGGACCTTTTTTTCTTCCTCGCGACGAGTCCATCCCTTCGGAGTGTAGATAGCTTCAATTCGTATTCCGTCTGGTAATTGGCGAGGGGTTCCAAGCGATGGGAAATCTGGCGGAGGTATGACCGTATGAGTCTCGCCGTAGGAGGGGTTCAGAAACGCATTGAGTTCAAGTGAGATGTTTCCCGCATCTCCAGCGAAGTCTGCTAAGCGTTCATCTGTTTCGGGTTCTGGTATAATGGCACCAACAGTGTAGGTAGATAGTGCCATGTCGAACTCAATCTGATAGTAGGTTTGGTCAGCGACAGCCTGATGAAAGAGGAATCGCATGGTCTCATTGAGCTCGCGTAGTGCTGCTTGTCGTTGCCAGAACTGGGGGGTTGAGGAGCTGCGGAGCCCAACAAAAAAAAGCGCTGAAACAACAAGGATGACTATCGCGAGCTCTAAGAGGGTAAACGCCTCCGCGCGTTCATTCCGAGCGGGCAGTGGGGTAGGAGTGGACGGTAGTAGGGGGTGAGTACCTTTCATCGTCGGGTGAAGATCTCCTCTAAGATTCCGCTGCAATAAGATTCCGCTGCGACTAGCCACAGCGCTACCTCTCAGCGTTAAAAGGGCGCCGTTTCTTGCCGGGCTTTGCCACGACGTCCCAGCACCGATCTGAATACCGCACGTAAAACCAATCTGTACGCCAGAAGCTCCCTGAAGACTCCCTCTGACGAGTGCATCAAGATGGGCTTAATTAGGTGCTCCCGCTAAGGGACCCCGACTTCAGAGGCCCTCTTTCTAAGGACCCTCTTTCTAAGGACCCTCTTTCTAAGGACCCTCTTTCTAAGGACCCTGTAGGTTAAAGTCGAAGTTCACTCCTTCACCACCAGGTTTCCCGTCTGCTCCAAGGCTCGTGATACGAAATGTTCGAGAGCCTTCGGTGGTATAGGTAAACGGATTACCCCAAGCATCCAA
>JBMTVV010000295.1:0-2974 GCA_049451755.1 Bdellovibrionota bacterium | reverse complement strand
CTGAGATGAGAAACTCTCACTGGAGGGACTGAGTATTTCCAAATCAGGCTAGCTACCTGTGAGGCGCCACCCCTTATAAATCAAGCCAAACACTTTTTCCCCGGCAATATCCTGCGAAATATTCAGCACTCAATCGAGCGCTCGCAACGCAGCATACCACGACCCTTGAAGCGTTCCTAAAAAGAGTCGTCTCTTCATGATGCAGAAAATTAAAACTCTGGGGCATCCAGATAAGAGCTCGTCTCATCAAAGTTCGCCAACAACTCTGGCTCATTTCCTCTCTGGAAATACTCAAAAAGAGAGTTCCGAGTTTTTGTCGCTACGATCTTCCCAGTAGTCGCATCCACCCATCGACCGATTACCCCTGGGGGTGGTGTGAAGTCCTCCGCCAGTATCGGTGCTGGTGGAATATACTCAATACCAAGCTCTTCAGCTTCTCTCTTTCGAACCATCTCAAGCTGCTCGTACTGACGTTTTTCCTCTCGAGATAAAAACTCTTTCATAAAGGAAAGCCAAATTGGCGAGGAGACCGTTCCTCCAGTTTGCTTCTCACCAAGTGTACGCTTCAAGTCAAATCCAACCCAAATGCCACATACCCAATTCGGCGTATAGCCAATATACCATGCATCCATGAGGTTATTTGATGTTCCAGTCTTACCAGCAGAGGGTCGACCAAGGTCACGAATTCTCCATCCGCTTCCCCGCTCTACAACCCCTTTCATCAGGCTCGCCATGAGAAACGCTGATTCCTCTGAAATGACTCGCTTCGCCTCATCTATCTGTCGGTCAGTGGCAGCAAATATTATCTGACCATCACGATCGAGCACCCGTGAGATAAAAACAGTGGGCATGAGAACGCCGCGATTTGCAAATACGCCATATGCACGGGACATCTCGAGTAAGGTTACCTCACTACTTCCAAGCGAGAGCGAAAGATTTGTTCCAAGAGAGCTCTCTATGCCGAGCTTTTTTGCATAGTGAATAGCCCATTCAACGCCAATTCGAGAGATAATATCTGCTGAAACAAGATTTCTTGATTTTGCGAGGGCAGTTCTTAATGTAATTGGTCCAAGAAAAGAATCATCGAAATTCCCAGGATTCCAATACTGATCACCAATCTTAAATGTTCGTGGTTCATCATCGACTATCGTTGACCCACTGTAACCAAACTGATCTATGGCAGCGAGATATACAACTGGCTTAAATGCAGAGCCTGGCTGGCGAAATGACTGGGTTACACGATTGTACTGATTCTGCTGAAAGTCATATCCACCGATGAGAGTACGAACTTCCCCCGTCGCTGGTTCAAGGAGTACGAGTGCCCCTTGAATTTCTGGAATTTGATCAATCTGAAACGTCGGCTTTGATGCGCCACTTTTTTCGCTCACCTGCGATACGGTAACAACATCTCCTACCTTCAGGTGCTGCGATAGATTGATCTTTCTTGTCTCTTCATCTGTGACAAAGAGACGAGTAGCCCACGAGGAATCGGAAAAACTCAGTCGACCATTGCTTCCATCAGGAAGCAGTATCGCCGCAGACTCACTCCTCAGCTCAACAATGAGAGCTGGGTGTTTGCCGTGAGCACTCCACGCTTCGAGAGGTGGTGATGTGTATTTCGTAAGAAATGCTGACACTTCAGCATTATCAATCGTATCGATAGGCCCCCTCCACCCCTTTCGACGATCCACTACTTCTATTCCCCTATTGAGGGATGCTTGAGCAAGGTCGCTGACATCCCGGTCAACAGTCGTTTCTATCCGGTAACCTCCAGTATCAGGGGTTAATTGAGGAAACTGTTCCCTGAATTGACGTCGCACCTCGGTTACAAAGTAGGGTGCGCCAAAAATAGTATCCAAGCGCACTCGATGAAACTGTAACTGTTCCTCTCGCGCCTCTCTGGCCTCTTGTTCGGTGATAAATCCAGATTCCACCATTTGCGCCAAGACGTAGTGCTGTCTTCGAACAGCTTCTTCTCGATTCGAGAGTGGGGAATAACGTGAGGGCGCCTTCGGAAGTCCCGCAAGGATAGCGCCTTCAGCAATCGAGAGATCCTCTACATCTTTATGAAAATATGCCTGTGCCGCGGCTTGAATACCATACGAACGATTGCCGAAGAAAATCTGATTGAGATAAATCTGTAAGATTTCCTCCTTGGTAAGTCGCTGCTCGATTCGATACGAGAGGATGGCTTCTTTCAGTTTTCGTGTCAGTTTTTTCTGAGAGCTCAGGAGCAGGTTCTTGACGACCTGCTGCGTAATCGTTGAGCCACCCTGCCTCGCACTCCCCGACTGCAGGTTTTTCACAGCAGCTCGAAAAATGCTCACGACATCAATTCCTGGATGCGAATAGAATGTGGCATCTTCTGCCGCAACAAACGCATTCCGAACATGTGGTGGAATCTTATCAATTAACACGGGATAGCGACGATTATCTGGATCGAAGAACTCTCCGATAAGCTCCCCGTTTCGATCAAAGACCTGACTTACTGCTGGTGGCTGATAATCCTCCACCCGATCAAGTCGCGGAAGATCGCGCGTGATGTAAAAGTATCCCCATACGGCTACCAGTGAACCACCAAGCATCGCAATGAGCATGAGAATTAAAAGCGCGTAGATGAGCTTTTTGAACATAGTATCCGTACGACTACCGGAGAAACATCTCTTCCGTAATATGTGACATCATACGCGGAAGTGCCTCGAGATGAAATAGAGTGCGAGTATCGCCTGGTTGGAGGTAGTAATCTTCCTCGGAGCCCATTTCCCGAAAAATCCGAAGAAGTTCTGTCTTGCGTCCCCCTTCCGGCGTGCCGTACTGAATAATAATCTCTACAAAGAGAGGGAGATTGTCTCGAGGCGGTACGAAGCCTGTGAACCTGAGCGAACTAATACTCTTCAACAAACCGTGAACAAAGGGAGAGTCTGCAACCGTATCATTGATTCTCCACACACCATCTTGCTGTTGTAAGTGGATC
>JBMTVV010000294.1:0-2978 GCA_049451755.1 Bdellovibrionota bacterium | reverse complement strand
ATCCGAGATGCTTGTTATCTGTCCTATGAATATTAAAGTTATCTGGATCTTGGAAGAAGCGAGGATCTCTGTTCGCTGATCCAAGATACAGCATCAATTGATCTCCGGGCTGGAGTGTTTCTTTATAGAATGGTACTGGCTCATTCGCGGCCCGAGTGATGAACTGAATGGGGGATTCGTACCGTATAGCTTCCTGGACAGCCCCGTCTATGAGTTCGGGTCGCTCTCGTAGCTCCTTAAATGAGCTCGGGTTTTCAAATAAACAGTACAGAAGATTGCCAGCGAGAAATTCTGGCACTTTATGTCCACCGAACATGAGATGAATGCACTGATTTCTGATAACATCATCGGGAAGCTCCGTTTTTCGAGCAACATCATGTAGTGCATCATGAGGACCATCTCCGGCTCGTCGACGGGCAACTGCTTCGCCGAAGAAGTCCTGCATTTCTGCAATAGCGGCAGCGGTTGCGGCTGCAAGTTTTGTATCTGGCTTCTCAGAAACCACGAAATTTTGCATAAATGCCGCAAGCTGATCTGACCACTGTAAGAACCGATCTACCCCATCTCTTGGAACTCCAAGCATGCGACCGAGTATAATTGCAGGAAGAGGGTGGGCGTAATCTCGCACAAAGTCGAATGTTTGATCGGGACTAGTGGCTATTATCTGATCGATAAGATCATCAGCAGTTTCACGAATAAGCTCCCCCATAGGCGCCACATTCGCCTTTGAGAAAGTGCGTGACATTGCTTTTTTAAGCTCCATGTGTTCCGGATTCTGGTTGTAAATCATCCAAGTACTAATAAAATCAGTAACTGGCCTTATCTCTGCCTGTAGCTCTGGCGATAGGCCATCGACTTTATGAGGCACAATGCGATTTAGGTCGAGTCGTGGATCTCGAGCAGCGGCCAGCACGTCAGCGTATCGCGTTACTACCCAGGCATTCAGCTCAGGAGAGAAGGTGATGGGCGCTTCCTCTCGGAGTATGCGATAGCCCTCATATCTTTGCGCCCAATCCTGCGTAGGACCGAGGTCGAGTTCGCTGAGTTTGAGTTTCGAGGTATTAGGTTGAACTGAACGATCCTTCAGTTCGCTGAGCGTATCACTGAGATTTCGGTGCGCTTCCTCGCTTATGGCGTCCCTTATTTCACTATTCTTCGAAATGAGTCGGATTGCATGATGTACTCCATCAAATGCGTCAACTTGTTCAATGACCAAAAGAGCAGAATGGAGTTTTCCCTCCTTCCATTGTTGTAATCCACATCCTAACTCATTTGAGAGCTCAATTAGCGCTTTAGAATTTGACCCCAGTTCGAGTACTACCCCTCCTGCTTCGTTATTGATAACAGAAAAGTCTTGAGGGAATTGTTTGAGGACGATAGGAGAAGGGTCCTCGGTCGTATAGTAAATGTCTACATTATTTGTCGGCCTCTCCTTACTGGATTCGCCATGTTGTGGATCGGCCATATTCATACTCAGTTCTCCTATGTATTGGGGCTAATGATTTGGTTGATACGCAGCAGACCACTACCAATCGGGAGCTTACTTACTGTATATCGTTGAAGCTTTGCAACGGCTTTGAAAAACGGCGCGAGGGCATCAGCATGGGAAATCACATTATCGGCGACAATCGTGCCTTTATACGGAGAGAGATGCTCGAGAGCTAAATTAAGATATTTTGGGTATTCCTCTTGAGCGCCATCAATAAAGATGAAATCGAACTTGCGATTTTTTAGTTGTGATGAAAGCACCGAGGGAATATCACCCTCATGCAGAGTGATCAATGACCCGCTTTGGATCGCGTCGAAATAAAATTGAGCTAACTGGATTTTTTGTGGGTCCCTTTCTATGGTGTCGATGGTGCCATGTGTGCGTAGGCAGGCCTCGGCAAGGTGCAGAGTGCTATATCCGGCCGAGGTTCCGAACTCAAGGATGCTTGAATACTGGTTCTGCAGAATAAGCTCTTTAAGATACTGTGCTGCGTCTCTCTTGATCGACCATAGACGAGTATCTTTCACCTTCCCAGAGGTAGCGTCCTGGAAAGTTCCAGACCAATGATTTTCTTTGCTTTCAATCTCTGCCAGAGCCCAAGATATCTTGCTCAGAATTATGTCACGCTCCACTGGAAGTGAGTTACCTTGTGCCTGTCTATCTTGTGGGTCGTGAAATATCACTTTGTTTATACTCCGACTCGATTGCATGTTCCTTACTGAGAGTAGAGTATTTCTTCCAACATTCCCATATAACGGAATGTATCGAAATGGCAGAAAGGTATTCGAAATAGGTTGAATTGTAATTATGGAACCGAGGTAGGCTACATAGAAGGCCATCATAGTTTACGCATGTGACCAGACTGCGGAAGATGAAGTGAGCTTCGAAATGTAGAGAGTCTAGTTGTAGATTTAGCCGACTATCTTGAACTGGATATGCTCAAGAGGTTTTCACAAACCGGTCTGATTAGAGCGTCCGATACTGCAGTCTTTCATCTGATGTCATCAAGCAAGAAATGTTCTGGAGTACAAATTGGACGCGTTCTTCTACAGGCATCACGGGAACGTCGATTATATCATAGTCGAGCGACTCATATGTTGCTCGCAGTGAGTTATGAATGAACTCTCGATTTACATAATCGAATTCATTTCTCACACCATCATATTCCCAGGGAGTGGGCTCGAAAAAAAATACTTGACGGTAGCGACGGCGTAATTCAAGCCCCTCAAAGTCCGCCTCAGATTGCCCGCAAAGGCGGTAGTATCCAAGGCTATCGGGAAGACCTCGATCGAAGACAAAGGTAATGTTACGCGGTAGTTTCGCTTCAAGGTCGACTCTAAGTTGAAGAAGCTTACGCGAGAATGTTTCTGGATCGCGGGGGCCAAGCTCACCATTCGCGAGTTTTCGACGCTCGTTATTTATAAACTTCGCAGCCAACTCTGGTATGACGTTAAGTAACGTTGATTGATTGATTGCCGATAGAGTCGTG